>NZ_JJQL01000043.1:0-17932 GCF_000979975.1 Methanosarcina sp. 1.H.A.2.2 | reverse complement strand
AGGTCCCAGTCGTCCTGGGTGCACTTTTCCCCTACTTTTGCCCTGTCGTAAAATTCGTAGCAATCAAATGATTTTCTGAATGTCATGTTCTTCGGCCTCCTCAGGATTATTTCATTACATCAAGTGCAACTTTTGCAGCTTCTGCAGCGTTTTCTGCGGTTGCGTCCGCACCGATTTCCTCGATCCATTTCTTGGATACTGGTGCTCCTCCGAACATGCACTTTACGCTGTCCCTGAGGTTTTCTTCCTTGAGTCTGTCCATGAGGTCTTTCTGGCCGAGCATCGAGGTGGTCATAAGGGCCGAGCCTACAAGGATAACCTTTTTGCCCTTGTGCTTTGCAGCCTCTTCCACAACGGTTTCATTAAGGACATCGGTTCCGAGGTCAAGGATCTCAAACCCGTTTGCTCCGAGCATGGTGGTGACAAGGCGGTGTCCGATGTCGTGGATATCTCCTTCTGCAACAAAGGTGATAGCAAGTCCTGTTTCTTCTCCTTCTTTCCTGGTCTTTTCGAGTTCAGGAGTAAGAACTTCCATTGCATTATTCATTGCTTTTGCAGACATCATAATCTGGGGCAGGAAAATCTCGGCGGCTTCAAACTTTTCTCCGATGATCTTCATTCCAACGGAAAGGCCCTTTGTAATAATATCAATGGCTGGGATTCCTGCAGCCAGGGCATCCTTAGATAACTGTGCAGTGCCTGCGATGTTCTGATTTACGATCGCATCGCGTAACTTATCAAAAATCTCTTGGTTTGCCATTTTTGTTTAAACCTCCATTGAACTCGCTGTTCTGTGCGGTATCGTTGGGGGGTACAATGCCTCGTAGACAACTGATCTTATCGCAAAGCTTTATATACTTAAACACGTGTTTATGCTAAGTCATGAGCCCAAGCTACGCTAACCAAAATAGGCGTTTGCATGGGGTTCTCATTGATATTGCAAATCCCTTACGCCTTATATTTGAGCCATCAGGCGTGAGGTGATTCCTTTGCGGTATTTTCCTTATTGTCTAAAATCAAAATTATTCACTGTCATTTGCCATTTCTTGCCTGAATAAAGTCCAGACTCTTCGTGAATAATTTCTTTTCTCCTGACATTGTTACCGGGGAATTTATTTGCTGGAGACTGCAAATTTGCTTATTTCCCAGTCGAATTAGCAACTCATATCCCAAATTTCCCAACAGTATACCTGCTGGAACTGCATGGAATTGTCCTGAGAATTCAGGTACAATTTCCTAGAATAAAAGATGGAAATTATAGTATATAAATAAACACTATATTTCTTTATTATATATCATGATAGAAAATTTTAAGTGAGGATTTTTCAGATTGTAGCGCCCAAAATTTGTACTTTTCGTCCCTTTTCTTTCCTGAAATGCTTACAACGGGACTAAAAATAGAAAATTATATATAGTACGTATTTGTTAACCTCCAGATTCGCTTCAATAATGGGGTCTCTGGCTTTCAAATACATTTAAGTGACATATTGTTTCAAAAGAAAACCTTAAATACTAACTCTGGCCCAGCACGTGTGAACTGGAGCAGAATTGGAGCAATCTTCCTGAGAATTCGAGGGCTGAATACGCAAAATGCAACCTTTTTTCAGGTCGAATACAGGTAAATTGTAATAAAGTGAAGCTAAAAAAGTGAAGCCGGCTTTGGAGCCGGCATTTCTATTTCTTATTTTTATTTTTAGTCCGGTACTCAAGTTCAGTACTTAAGTCCCGTACTTGTACTCAGTACTTGTGGTTTTTGGCACACTCAACCATTTTCTGGAGGTTGGCAGTAGGGGTCATGCTTACAATCCCGCATCCTGGGGAGAGTAGTCCGACTCCTGCATCGAGTACCTTCTTTGATGCTGCTGCGATGTCCTCAAGGGTTCCGTTCCAGAGTACGGCTACCGGGTCGAGGTTTCCGACGATGAGTGCGTTTTCCACATTACCTTTTGCGGTTGCGATGTCAACCCTCTGGTCAACACTGATACCTTCCACACCGGTCTTTTCCATGATCGAAAGACCATTGGTGGTGTTTCCGCAGATGTGGAGGACTGTAGCTATGTCGAGTTCCTTCATTGCATCAACGATCTTCTTCTGGTAGGGGAGGGCATACTTTTCGTAGAATTCCCCGCCGATGAGTTCGTAGCTTGCTGTGGGGTCGATGATGGCCAGGGTGTCCATTCCGTTTTCAGCCATAGCTTTTGCGTATGCTATGTTGAAGTCCGAGCAGAAATCAAGGAGTGCGGGAACAACTTCTTCTCCGGTGAAAAGGTTTCCGAACCAGGCGTCTCCATTGAGGTGCTGGGCAAGGGAGAAGGGGCCGATCATAGAGCCGATAATCGGAAGTTCTTTTCCGTATTTTTCGGAAAGGATCTTGACGGCTTCGAGTACCTGTCCAATTCTGCCTTCATTCAGGTTGTAGTCCCTGAGCTTGTCCATGTCTTCCAGGTTCTTGACAACGTGTTTGATCACAGACGGCTGCTGCTTCAGGTCGCCAGCCTTTATTCCGCAGCCAAAAAGTTCTGCTTCGGCTGTGATGTCGAAGGGGACTCTCACGGCTTCAAAACCAACTACTGTGTGTCCTGCTTCTGCAAGGGTTGCCATTTTTGTTGCATCTGCATGGGCTTCGGGCCAGAAGGCTCCGCAGGCTTCCATCTGTTCGACAGTTGCGGTCTGGGTGAAACAAACTGCGGGCATTCTGTCCACTGGCTGTTTCCTTAATGCACGGTATAATCTTTCTTTTGGTGTGTATTCTGTCATCTATAATCCCTCTCTAAGTTATATAGACAGCGCTAATTATCAAAAAGCCTACTATATATAAATATGTATTATTATCTCTTAATTAAATATTATATTATAAAAAGTTATCAATTAAAACGTCATTACTAGATGAAAATTCCCTCAAAACAACTAAATTTGTTTTATTTCTCTGTCCTTGGGGAAACTTTAATGTATAATAGAGGCTCGTGGATTTAATTAAGGTTAACTTCTCTAAAGTAGAGCCAGGTTTAAAATTCCTTCACCAATCTCAAACTAAAAGGTGAACCAAGTAAAGCACGGAAAGGCTGTACCAGTATCTTTTTGATTAGTCCACTTGAGCGAAAGCGAAAAGGACCGCGTACTGTTGCACTTGCAGTGCAACTCCCAGAAAATCTCCGATTTCCTGAAATCCCGAGGCGCAATTCAGGTGAGGCGCAATTCGGGATAGCAATAGCTTATATATTGAATAAGTTATAAAAATATTGTATTCTCTTCCCTTTATCGAATTAAAAGAAGCTAATCTTTATATCCCATTCTTTAACGGGGCATTCCATGGTGCCGGATGCCTCAAGATGATGCATAATTCAGGAGGATCTACAAAATGTACGGAATAGCACTTGACCTGGGTACCAGCGGTTTTAGAGCCCAGCTTATTGATCTTGAAACGAATGAAACCTTAAAAACAGTCATAACCATGGGTCATCCTCTCCCCGGAGGAAATGTCATGGACCACCTGGATTTTGCAATCACAACAGGTGAAGATGTGGCTCATGGAGTAATTATCGAAACCATCAGGAGAATGTTCCTGAAATTCGATGCAGACCTTTCGAAAGTAGAAAGACTTGCAGTTTGCGGCAACCCTATCCAGCTTTCCCTTTTCCAGAACATAGAAATCAGGGACCTGGCATACGCAGGGGAAAACAAGCAGAAAATGCTCGGAGTCCAGGATGTAAAGAGAGATGCCCGCGTGTTTCCCGCCTCCGAGCTTTTCGGGGATACGGACCTGCCTAACTGTGAAGTCATCGTGCCCCCCGCAATCAGGCATGAGATCGGAGCCGACGCCCTTGCCATGATGCTGGAAACTGATTTCCTTATCCAGACCGAACCTGCATTGGTTACCGATTACGGGACAAACGCCGAAATGGCCCTGAAGGTCGGGGACAGGATTATCACGGCAAGCGCTGCCGCAGGCCCTGCCATTGAAGGGCAGGGTATAAGTTCCGGAATGCTTGCAAGCCCTGGGGCAATCTGTGACGTGAAACCCGAGGGTGAGTACTGGAAAATTATAGTCCTTGATAAGGAGATGGAAAAGCAGGATGCTTACCTTATCAGTCCGGTCACTGGTGAGATTAAGGAGTCCTATGGGGTTGAGGCCGTGGGCATCACAGGTACCGGCGTCATCTCGGCTTTTTCCCTGGCCATGAGAAGCGGGCTGATTACAAAATCTCCTAAACTACCCAACGGGAAGCTGATTCTTGGCCCTGGAATTGAAATCACTGAAAAGGACGTGGAAGAAGCCGGGAAAGCCATAGGGGCGATCCGTGCAGCTCACATGACCCTTATCGTAGAGTCCGGAATAAAGTATGAAGACCTTGAGTATGCATACATGTCAGGGGCTTCCGGAGCTTATGTAGACGCTGAAGCTGCCCGCAGGCTCGGAGCCGCACCGGGTTATGCCAAAAAAATCGTGCAGTTCGGAAACACCTCACTTGCCCTTGCAAGGGAACTTGTACTGAACAGGTCCAGGCTGGATGATGTTATCGAGATTGCAAAAAAGATTACTGCCGACCATCTCATGATGGCAACCAGCGAGACCTTCAATAACTTCTATCTCTGCGAACTCTCCTACTGGACCCAGGGTATGCCCCTCGAAATGTATGACCAGATGCTTGAACTCTACGGTCTGCCCAAACTCCCGAAAACCCTGGAACACGCTGACATCGAAAAGCGGGTCAGTAAGGATATAGAGCAGGTAGGAGTCGGCGGGCTCGCCATCCTCAAAGAAATAGGCATAATCCTCGAAGTCCCTGTAGAGAAGTGCATCTACTGCAAGAAATGCGTAAAAGAATGCCCTGAAGACGCCCTAGAAATCGTCGAAACCGACGGCAGAAGAATCGCAAAATACGACAGCCAGAAATGCCTTGGCACAAGCTGTCGCCGCTGTGTCAGCGTCTGCCCCGAAGATGCAATCGACATCACCAAACTCCGCATCACCGGAGCAAAATAAGTTGTGGGATTTATTTTCCCACTTTTTTCCTTTACCTTTAGTCCTCTTGAGCGTAGCGAAAAGGACTGCGGGCTCCCGACTCGCAATTCGGGAGCAAAATAAGATTCGTGGGATTTATTTTCCCACTTTTTTCCTTTAACTTTTTTACAGGATAGAATACAGCATAGATGCCGTTCCTATCCCGAGAGGTTCCATTACAAGTTCCACATCATATTTCTGTTGAAGTTCCGCCGAAATCGCACAGGGAATTCCCGGGGTAGAAATTATGCATTTCTCCGAAAGCACGGCTTCGGGAATTGTATCCGCACAGGGGGTAGCTTCGAAAATAATGGAGAACTTTCTTGGAGTTTCGGGGTCGAAGGAAGTAATCCCAAGTTTGGAGATAGCTTTATTAAGAAGGTTTTTGTCAGCGTCGTATCCGTAAACATTGAACCCTTTATGCACAAGGTGTGCAGCTCCCGGAAAACCGACTTTTCCCAGGCCCACAACAAGCACGTCTCTTGAATCCGCTTTCGTGTAAAGGGACGCAATCTCCGCATAAATCATGCCTGTGCAGGGCTGATTGTTTGCGATTTTTCCGTTTGTAAGGTTATGGGCAAGGAAGGTGTGGTCATCTGCCATCAGGATAATCTCTGCGCCGTTTTGCACCGCCTCATAGTAGCCGCTTACGTCGGGCAGTTCCGTGACAAAACTGTCAAATCCGAAATACTCCACAATTGCATGCAGAGATGCCGAGAAATTTCCTATGATCCCATTTCCGGAGGTCACGGGCACAATACCTACGGTTTCAAAACCCGAGGTTGTGCCGTAGAGGGCTTTACAGACTCCTTTTATGTCAAGCCCTGTAACTCTCCTGACAGCAGAATCAGCTTCCTGGAGCTGTCTTTTAATGTTCTCCAGGTCTTCTGGGGTTAAAAGTGCCATTTTTATATCTCCCTTTTCTGTTTTTGAAAAACTCTTCTCTTTTTACACAGCCGCTCCGAAGCGGTCTCTCAGTATCAAAAGCCCTGTTCTCTTTTTTGTTTCGGCTTCTTCCTTATCCTTGCCCCAGAAGACCAGGGTGAATACAGGGTCCTCTCCTTTGCACAGGAAAATCTCAATGCCAGGCTCTTCATAATATTTTCCGTAATCACTGCCCATGGAAAGTACCTGTTCTCCCACAGGGACAAAGGCTCCATTTTCTGCAAGCATGAGATGTTCGTAAATGCAGTATCTGTCTTCAGGAAGGGTTTTGATCTCTTCCACGCCCTCTACAAAGGCGTGGAACAGGAGTTCTATGAGGTTAACCCCTGAAGAATAATAAACCGCAGTTGGGGTCTGGCTCGGGAATCGGGCATCTATTTCGATTACTTTCAGCCCCCGGGGGCCGGAGATTGCTTCCACATCCATAATCCCTTTTAAGGACAGGTTTGCTGCAAGGGAATAGGATATCTCCCTGAAGGAAGGGTCAGCAGGAAGAGGGGTTACCATATGACAGTCATAGGTCCCGTCAATATGGATCAGGGTTTCCTTTACAACGGCAAAATGGTTTCCGTCTCCTATAACTTCAAGGGACACCACTTCCCCTTCCACATACTCTTCGATCAGCATGCCTGGCTCAAGCTCTCCAAGCTCCTCTTTATCATAGATGATCCTGGCTCCCACACTGCTGCTTTCACAGGGAGGTTTTACAAAATAAGGCGGCTCCGATGGTTTGTCCTGGGGGGTCGGGACTCCTATGGACGCAAAGTAGTCTTTTGATTTTTTCTTATCCCTGCTGATCCAGTAAGCCTCAAAATCAAAGAGTACCGGGCAGGAGAATTTCTCTTTTATGGAACTCAGGAACTCTATACATTCAAGGTTTTCATTTACCGGTAATATGGCGTCAACACTTTTTGAGATCTCGAAGAGTTTTTCCGGTTCATTTATTACGTTAAAACAGTGGAACTCATCAGCGTAATTCCTTATAAGGGCCTGTGGGTTTTTATCTATCACAACTACTTTCATTCCGGCTTTCTTAGAGAGGTACGCAGCTTCAAAGCCCTGGAGCTTTCCCCCTACAAGACAGATCGTTTTCATTCTAGTACCCCAGGACTTTCTCGAAATCAGCCTGAAGGGCAGGTTCCATCCCCATAGTTGCAAGCCGTTTGATTACGCTTTTTATGTCTCTGTCCCGTTCTTCAAGGTCGCGGTCATAGTTGGCAACACCTTCTAACCTTGAATCTGAGGGAAGGATGGAGGTAACAATGTTTGCCCCCGCGTTTAAGCGGTGAACCATGCCATCGATACCTTCCAGGTCAAGGGAAGCCGGTATCAGGCATTTCGGGAACAAAAGCCTCAGAATTGCAATTATTTTTAGTTCCGAAAGGTTTGAGTTCTCTTTGAAATCTTCAAGCGGAGTCCCTTCCTGGGGCAGGAATGTCATAACTCTGACCATATCGGGATCGTTTGCTTTCATTCCCCTTAGGGACTTTATTGTCGACTCAACATCGTTTCCAACACCCGTGAGAATCCCGTCTTCTACACAGTACCCCTGTTCTTTTGCAAAGCGGCGAGCGTTAAACCGTCCTTCGAATGACTGCCCTACCCGGAGTTTTTCGTAGAGTTCGCGGTCATAGGTTTCCTGGTAAAGGGCAAAGAAGTTTGCTCCTTCTTCCCTGGCTTTGAGAAGGGTTAAGTTGTCCATTACTCCTGGAGAAATCATTATTGGTAGACCAAGTTCCTCCTTAACTATCCTGACAAGTTCCACGAAGCGGTCTGGCTCATCATAGTAATACGGGTCTTCTCCCATGGTAAGGTCAATCATGTGGAAACCTGCACCTTTTAAGGTTTTGCAGGTCTCTTTGATTTCCTCTCTGGTCAGGCGATAACGGTTGATTTCGTTTTTACAGTTATAGTAACAAAAAGCGCACTGGTTCTTACAGTAAGTGGAGAAATAGATAAAGCAGTTAAGAAACACCCTGTTGCCGAAATAATAGTTTCTGACCTTTCGAGCCACATAGTAAAGCTTTTCCAGCTCTTCTTCGGATTCAAGAGAGAGAAGAGCCCTCAGGTCATCGTCAGATAAGTGAAAGCCTTCAATAATTTTCTCCCCGAAACTGTCAAGTTCGTTGGTTGCCATTTTTTGGATCAATATTTCACCCTCTCATAGATTTACGGATATTCTTTCAGATCTTTTTCATTTCAGGTCCTTTCGGGCCAGTTTGCCATTTTAAGATCTTTTTCCCGTTTTGAGTCTCTATTTGCCGCTCTGATATCTTCCCCGACGTTCTCCGGGTCTTTATTTGTGATTTTTATGGGATTCCCGGTCACAGGTTGGTGGAAATCCCGTTGTAGTATGATTCGGACCTTGAAGCTCTTTTAATGTTCTTGAAATCGTGCATAACCTTCAGCAGGCGTTCAAGTCCGAAACCTGCACCTATCCAGGGCTTGTTAATTCCCCAGTCCCGGTCCATGGGTACGGGTCCGACAACTGCTGAGGAGAGTTCCATGTCACCGTGCATGACATCAAGGGTATCGCCATAGACCATACAGGAGTCTCCTACAATCTCGAAGTCGATCCCCAGGTAGTCCAGGAAATCTTTAATTATGGATTCAAGGTTTTCGCGCGTGCAGCCTGACCCCATCTGGCAGAAGTTCAGCATGGTAAACTCTTCCAGGTGTTCTTTGCCGTCAGACTCTTTCCTGTAACAGGGCCCTATCTCAAAGATTTTGATCGGGTCAGGTAGGGTTCTATCAAGCTTGCGCAGGTAGTTGTAGAGATTCGGGGCAAGCATTGGCCTTAAACAGAAGTTTTTATCAACCCTGAAGACCTGCTTTGAAAGCTCCGTGTCATTGTTAATGCCCATCCTTTCAATATACTCTGAAGGTATCAGAATCGGGGATTTGATCTCCAGAAAACCCCTGTCCACGAAGAATTTCGTAATCTCGCGTTCGAGTTTTCCCAGGTAATGTTCCCTTTCTTCGGCATAGATCTGCTGCAGGTCTTTTCTTCTCCGGGACAGCAGTTCGGACTCAAGCTTCCTGAAAGGTGTTTCAGAGTCCAGGGAAATCTCATCCTTCGGGCTTAACAGACCTTCAAGCCTGTTAATCTGGCTCTTTGTATACGCAGGAGCACTTGCCGGAACAGGAGTAGCCGGAGACATAGTTGAGCTTTCCATTCCCTGTGCTGATGTAGGTGCAGATATTGCCGAAGCGGAGATTGTTGTTGATGCGGAAGCCGGTGTTGGTTCAGAAACTGGTATAGCTGGTTCAGAAACTGGTGTTGGTGCAGAAACTGGTGTTGGTGCAGAAACTGGTGTAACTGGTGCAGAAATTGGTGTTGGTGCAGAAACTGGTGTAACTGGTGCAGAAACTGGTGTAACTGGTGCAAAAACTGGTGTAACTGGTGCAGAAACTGGTGTAACTGGTGCAGAAACTGGTATAGCTGGTGCAGAAACTGGTGTAACTGGTGCAGGTTGAGGCTCAGAAGGCAGAGCCTGTTCCGAGGCCATATTCTCAAGTGGTTTTGGGGCTCTAGCAACTGATTTTGGCATTACTTTTCTTACTTTAGGAGCAGAAATCACCGTGACTTTTACGTTGCTTTTGTCTTCGCTTGGTCTTGTGAGGAACTTGCTTATGTCCTCATCCGAAACCCTGCAGTTTTTGCAGGTCTTCCTGTACTTATGGTGTCTTAGGGCCCGTGCTGTCCTGCAGCTCCGGGAATTGTTCACAACAAGCCGTTCTCCACATTCCATTTCGATGTAGATTTTCCTTTTTGAGACCTCATGATGCCTGATTTTGTGAATCCTTCCGGTTCTGGACATCCAGAGCCCTGTAGCAGATATCAGAGTGTTTAGTGGTTTTTTATCCATAGTGTTACCCCTCGGTGAACTAAAACCCGGATAATTTCCAAGAACAGTATTCAGAATCCCGGCTTACAAAATATAAGCGTGGAGCCAGCAATTGCTGACAGCTACCCGGAAAAGAGATCGATAATCCCAGGCAATAGAATAGTTTATAGACTCTGGAAAGCGTTTCCTGATTCTATAAAAAATTTCAGTGGAATGTTATGCAAGTGCCATTCCGGGATTCAGAAACGTGGCGGAAACCCCGGGAATCTAACCCGGCTGAACGGATTTAGAGTCCATTCGATCTACATGATCAGGTTTCCTCCTTGACAAAATAGAATACAAATTTGATATGTTGTTTTTTTTCTCTATAGCAATCTTAATTGATATGATAAAATAATATTATTTAATATATATGTTTATTGGTGATAACCTGCCAAGATCCGAGCTCTAATTTATAGTTTTTGGAAAACAGCTTCCAGTAAGCAGGTCCTATAAAAGACTGAAAAGAGAAGAAGTCCGATATAATAATCAGGATGAAAGAGACTGATAAAACCTCAGAATAAAAAGGAAAATGAACAAAGAAATAAATCAAGTTTTCCTGTTCAGGACCGTTCGTATAGTCCTAGTGTGCTCAGAGCCAGGGCAGTTGCGTTTATGTCGTCTTCTTTGTTTCCCCAGGCTCCGCTTTCACGGGCTTTTCCAAGGAGCCATTCAATAGAATCTCCAACTTCTTTTTTGAAACCTGCAAGGAGGAGAGCCTGGATTGCCAGATTGCTTGTGGAAATATGCTCCCAGCCTCCGTCCTGTCCTTTTTTTGAAAGGACCCACTCAGCCCTTTCCCGGATAAAAACCTCAAAATCCCTGTTTCCTGTCAGGTTTTCCTGTTTTTTGAGGGCTGTGATTATAAGGGAAGTAGTACCAACCTGCTCCCAGGTAGGACCGTAGTTTTCATATAACCAGTTACATCCTTCCCTGTCAGAAATTTCCATCTCAGCAAGGGTCCCAAGACTATAGGCAGTATCATAGACGTCTTCGTTCCATGAGCCTCCTTTTTCCATGGAACGCAGCCACTTTTCCGGTGCCCTGAATATAATTCCTTCCGCAGAGAGGGCTGAACAGGCCCTTGCCGTATCTCTTATTGAGGAGTTCCAGCAGTCACCTTCTTTTTTACGGATTAGACGGGTAATATAGGGGTTCGGGAGTCCCCATAAAGCATGAGCCGATACTGTACTTGCAAGTTCCTTTACGGACTGAATTTGCTGGGCTGAGAGCCATTCGAAGCCCTTTTTCACGATTTCGAATTCCATGCTGCTTGACATTTCTGGGTGCTTTTCAGACTCCATATATTAAAACCTGACCGAAAACCTGATCGGGACCGTTTTAGCCTGCTTTCAGGTAATTGCCTCTCGGAGGTTGATACATATATATAAATCCATATGCAGCTTTTGAATAGAAAGTCTAATAGAAAGTCAATTTACGGAGGAGAAACTTACAAATGCCAGGTGGAGACGGTACCGGTCCTGCAGGTAAGGGTCCGGGGATAGGCAGAAGTAATGAAGGTAAAGAACGGTGCAGGGGCAGGAGTGCAAAAGCTTCGGGCGGTCCCGGAGGTATGTGTATCTGCCCACAGTGCGGGCTTGAAATTCCTCACACGCCGGGAGTACCCTGCACTGAAGTGGAATGTGGACGGTGTGGGAACCCTATGAACAGAAAATGATCTGGAAAAATGGGGATCCCTTTTGAATATTAGATCCCCAAAACTAAGTACAGGCAGCATTACAGGTATTATCTCTCAAAATTACAGGTATTATCTCTCAAACAGCCCGCCTCAAACAATATGGTTTCTTATCAAAGAAGAGCTGCGGAAATAACATCCCGTAGCCTCTCAAATTACATTAACCTGAAGTTCTTTTTTGAAAATCAAAATATTTCCGGGACTTTTGCCCAGATTTTTGCTCTCACTCAGATTTTTTGCTCTCAGATACTTTCTTCCTCCTCTTTGGGAGGGTGTCTCTTTGCCAGTTCAGCATCAAGTGCCGACAAAGCATCTTTGTTTTCACCGGCATTTTTCAATTTATCAATAATCTCGTTGTCGTTTTCTTCCTCTTCGACCTGCTCTTTGACATACCACTGCAGGAAAGAAACTGTTGTTTCATCTTTTTCCGAACGGGCAAGGTCCACCAGGTCGTTGATTGAGTGGGTAACGAACTGTTCGTGCTGCAGGGTCTTCTGGAACATTTCCATCGGTGTCCCGAATTCCATAGGCGGCTCCTTGATTTCCTTTAACCTCACTCTTCCTTCTTGCTTGTTGATGTAATCAAAGAGTTTCATCCCATGGATGGTCTCTTCCCGGACCTGGACCTTGAACCAGTGGGCAAATCCGGGAAGTCCAATGGAGGAGCTGTATGCCGACATAGCAAGGTAAAGGTAAGACGAGTACAGTTCCCTGTTAATCTGTTCATTCAGCGCTTCTTCCATCTTTTCGTTCAGCACTATTTTCCCCTCACTTTGAATCCTATTCGGTGTTATGTTTTGCCTGTCATCCTTTTCAGGGGCAGGGCGCACGCACGACCAGCACCTCGGCTTTTGCATGCCTTACGACCTTTTCCGTAACTCCTCCAAGCAGGAACCGTTCAATTCCGGCTTTTCCCTGTGTCCCCATCACAATCATATCAATGTCATTCTTTTCCGCAAAATTCAGAATTTCCTGAGCAGGGTTACCCTGCAGCAGGACCGAATTCACCGTAACGCCGTTTTCTCTTCCCATTTCCTCTATTTCAGCAACAGCTTCACTCCCTTCTTTTCCTATCTCCCAGTCATAACTTTCGGGCATAATAGGAGAACAGCAGGAAATGCCGGCTACATATACGGCATAGATCTCAGCTCCGGTATTCCTTGCAATTTCAAGCCCTGAGCAGGCTGCACTTTTTGCGTTTTCCGAGCCGTCGGTTGCAAGCAGAATTTTCCTGTAGGGTTTTCGTTTCATAAGCCTCCCCCTGTGTAGTTCCCTTATTGTGGGCTCAGGTTTTTCCCTGTCCCTTCCCGTGTACTACAAGCACCGGGACTTTTGCGTTCCTGACGACTTTTTCGGAGACGCTCCCGAGCAGGAAGCGCTCAGCATCTGTTTTCCCGAGCGAGCCCACGATAATCATATCAACGCCCTGCTTTTCGGCAAAATTAAGGATTTTTTCAGCCGGATGCCCTTCCATGATTGCAAATTCCACATCAACGCCTGCTGCTTCTGCAGCCTCCTCCACTGCAGCGGTCATTTCGAGCCCGAAAGTCTTAAACTGTTCTTCCATTGCAGTTTTCAATTTAGGGTCCCATTTTCCGGCTGGATAGCAGGTATTATCAATAACATACAGGGCATACGCTTTTCCCTGGCTCAACCTTGTAATTTCCATCCCGGCACTTACTGCCTGCGCCCCGTTTTCCGAGCCGTCAGTTGCTATCAGGATTTTTTTGTAAAAATCGCTTTTCATCCCCTTTCCTCCCAATTTAACTCATTTCCTCAATGCTTTAACTTTGCTTTCTGGTCTATGGACATCAGACCGTCCTTTTTTCTTTCGATTTTCTTCTCTGTTTTCCTCTCTGGAATTCCTTTCTGGAATTTCTCTTCTCATGTATCCCGTCCCCGGACAACCAGGACCGGGCCTTTTGCGTTCCTGAAGACTTTTTCGGACACACTGCCTATCAGGAAACGTTCTATTCCGCTTTTTCCAAGAGAGCCAACGATGATCAGGTCTACTCCGTTCTTTTCTGCAAAATTGACAATTTCTTCTGCTGGATGCCCTTCGAGAAGGGTGGGTTCTACCTGCAAGCCTGCATTTTTTGCAGCTTTTTCCACGTAAGAAACGGCTTCTTCTCCAAGCTCCCTGAACCGGTCATACATTGCCTCTTCCCACTCCATATCTTCAGGAGCCGAAGAATAAATCGATCTGTCTATAACGCAGACAGCATAAATTTTTGCTCCGCTCAGGCGAGCGAGCTCAATTGTGGCATCTGCAGCTTTTCTGGCACTTTCAGAGCCATCGGTTGCAATCATAATTTTTCTATAAAGTTTGCTCTCCATACTCCAGCTCCCTATATTTTATCCCCTATCTGAATATAAGTGCGTTCATATTAATAATTTTCATCCAATAATTCTCAGGGAAAGGGATAGCTACCCATAAAGACAAAAAGCATATACTTCTCAATACAATTAATGAAGAGGAGGATATACCTTGGGAAAACAGGGAATTAAACTAACCCAAATGCTAATTTTGATGTCCATTATCCTCCTTTTTGCCTCAGGAAGCGGTTGCATCCGGAGTTTTGAGGAGGAAAGCTATTACAACATCAAAGATATGGACATCTCAGCAGACCGTGCAGGGACTTCTTTTGTAGACCTCAATGTCACGACCTACGTAGAAAAATATCAGGGGGATACAGAGAAAAATGCCTCTCTTCTTCTGAAAGTTTACAGCAGGGAGAGCGGGCTGCTTGAAGTACAGGAGGAAGTAAAGCTCGGAAAGCTGAAAAAAGGAGAAACAAAAGCCGTAAGCCAGAGCCTGAGCCTGCCTAAGACCGGCGGATATAATATACGTTCAGTTCTCTTCGAAGAGGATACTCAGAAGAACAGCGGAGAAATCAATGTCTATAACCTGGATTTTCTGCCTGCTGACGTGCAGGACATAGGGCTTGAAATTTCCGAAATGGATTTCAGGGTCAGGAAGGTGGAAGACCGAAAAGTCCTCATTGAAAGCGATATCTATCTGACAAACGAGGGCAAGATAACCAGTCAGGATCTCCGTATGCTTGTCAAGGTCCGGGAAATGGACGCGGGGCTCCTTGCAGATAAGGTCTGGATCCGGACAGGGAAAATCAAACCCGAAACAACAGTTATCCGGAGTGTCAACCTGACCATGCCGGACCAGTACAACTACGTTGTCGAAGTGCTGATCTGGAACAATGATACTATTGTCAGGCGCGGAGAAGATTATATCCAGCTCAACCCGGAAGTTGAGGTTAAAGATAAGACTTCCACGAAAACAAAGGAGATTCAGACCAGCGAATTTGAAATTGTCGATGAAAATGAAATGGTCCCTGAAGAGGAATACGCTGAAGAAGAAGCAACTCCCGGATTCAGCCTGTTTCTGTCAGCAGTCCTGCTCTGTTCGGCAGTAGTTCTAAGGAGGCGGTTTGGATGAGTGAAACAGAAGAGATCAACTCAGAGACAAAAGATGTAAAAGGGTCTGACCTCGGGGAGAACTTCAAGAAAGGAGTTTTTTTGATTGCTATGCTGCTACTGCTTGTGGCAACCTTCAAGCTCTATTCCTCCATAACGCGGGTAATCGAGATCTGGTTCGAGTATCAGTATATCCCCATTTTCACGGCTGTGTATAATTTTATTGTCCTGCTCGTCAGCCTGTACATCATCAGGCTGTACATAATAAAGCGCTGAAATTTACCTGAAAAGCTGAAATTTGCCTGAAAAGCTGAAAACAGCCCTGAATTATTAAAGGAGATCCATTGAAGATCTCTGAAAAAAAAGGTTTGAAGAGCCGAAACCGTTGATTTGAGGAGACCTTAAGTCTCAGGCCTCTTCAATAAGCTTTTTTACGGTTTCAAGCACAAGAACCGCATCCTGCCTTTTTAAATCAACTTCGCTGTTAATGCAAAAATCAAGAAGGCTCTTCCTTTTTTCTTCCTGTATCAGGCCTTTTTTTGCCCCTTCTTTTGTAAGCCCGAGGTAGCTTCGGTCAGGGTAGTAAGTATTGATTGCAAGTTCCAGAAGGCCATCGTGCTCTTTTTCACTTATAAGCCCGGTAGCGAGAGCGGCTTTAAGGGTTTCCCGGATGTTTACCAGGGGGACGGAGATGGGTTCAAACGTATCAGGATTGGTGCTTACAGCCACCTCGTCGTCAGACTCGATAACCCCGTCCCTGTACCACTCGTAAACCTTTCCAACTCCTATCATGCCGTGTGTGTCCAGTTCAGAAGCCCTCAGGGCTCCCATACTGGCACCACCCACAACCTTTACTCCTGCATTGAGGGCAGATATGATTTCTCTGTGCCCTACTGCAGCGCGGTCAAAGAAAATCCCGTCTATAATTCCCATGACCTTATACCCCTGCTGGACAAATTTTTCAAGCTGGAACCTGCGTACAGGGGGCTGGTAGTTTGCCCTGAGGATTTTTTTCGCATCCTCATGGCTTATGCTGTTACCGGTAAAGATAACTGCTCTTTCTTTCATCTTCTTTTCCACGGCTTTTCGTTTTTGTTTCTGGAAAATTCTTTCTTCTTCCCGGCGGTAATTCTTTTTCCTCTACGGTCACGGTCGATAGTGAAAAGTTCAAAGCCCGGAATGATTACCCTGACTACAGGTACTGCAATTTCCTCTCTTGAGAGGTCAACGACAAGCACCTTTTCGACAAGGCCCTTTAGCTTTTCAAGTATTACGTCGATGTTTTCTGAGGGGCTCTTTCCGGAGAGGTCCTTCACTTCGGAAAGGGAAATTTTTTCTCCTTCTTCGAACCAGAACCAGTTCAGGCGCTTCATGCGGTCATAACCTACGCTCCTGATAAAGCCCTCCCTGTCCGTGTCTTCCCTTGCGCCCTGAATCTGGACAACCCTCGACTGTGCAGCTTCCGTTATTGCTCTTGCAACTGCGATCTCAGGTTTAAGGTGGGAGCCTGCTCCCATGACCAGAAGAGCCGGATCTTTCAGTTTTGCGTCATCAGTTGCTGCAATAACTGTCGGGATTCCGGTGTCAGTCGGGACAAGCCAGATCTTGAGTTCGACTCCGGCATCTTTGAATTTTTGGGCAAGCTCGTAAAGGTACCCGTCTTCTTCGGTCAGCACTATCTCCTTTCCGAGGTCACGGGAAAACTGAGCTGTGCTGATGGCATCTCTTTCTATAACTTCAAGAAGCCCGTGCAGGATAGCTTCCTCAAGGGTGTTTCCTGAAGCCAGCCCATTGGTATTGCTCAGGAAAAGTTTCTGGCACTGCCCGGGTGCATCGTAGGGATGGTAAACCGCATTGGCGCTTACGAATTCCTCTTCCCCGCTCATTAAATCATATGCTCCGACCCACTCTATAAGGGAGCTGGGGTTAAAAGGCTGGGCCAGAAGCAGGGAACTGGGGTCAAGCACGCTGCAGGTTTCCTTGGCATTTAAGTAAGATTCAACAAGAGCCGGGGCAGAAATCCCGCCTCCAATGTTTGCGTTTATACCGGGCCTTTCTGCCAGGCAGCGCTCAAAACTCTCCATTATTGCCGAAATCCGGGCCCTTTGCTCGGTTGAGCCCTTACCTGAGTAGATGCTTATCGCTCCCGGAGCGGCACTGGGGCGGATTGCCGAGAAGATCGGAATTCCGAGCCTGTCCAGGTTTGTAATATCTGCAATTCGGGTGACACCTATCTTTTTTATCTGATCTTTGGTGTTTTCAAGGGTCGTGGCTTCATCATACACACGCTGTGTGCCTTCGAGGTATGAGAGTGACCTGTCAATTTTTATCTCGGGCATAGTTAGAAACCTTCTCATCTCTTGTTATATATTTTGTGATTTTTTGGGAATTTACGGACTATTTGCAGGGATTTTCAGCTTCCCCTGTGCAGGACTTTTTTGACAAATGAATATTAACAGAATATGAACAGAATACAAACAGAATACAAACAGAATAACGCTATATATTGAAGGGATCTATAAGTATGTAAGAGGGTTTATAAGGGGTTTTTGTCCGATGGATCTCAAAAAATTGTTTCTGGAAGAAAATGTAGGGGGTTTTGATCTGATTCTCCGAACCTTGCTCGGTGTACTTGGAATTACTGCTCTGGCACTGAATCTCGTAAAAAGTTCTCCTTTGAAATGGATCGTTGCCCTGATAGCTTTTACGGGACTTTTCACTTCGATAATCAGGCACTGCACTCCCTATGTTATTCTCGGGATCAATACTGCAAAGACAAAATAAAAAAAGAGTTGAGGAGGTTATCCTCATTAGCGGTGCATCGGAGAAATTAATTCTCTGATTTCTTTTTCAGCAGATATTTCAGCTCAAAAGTGAACTACCCCCTCCCTGCCTGATGGCGAGGAAGGGGCTTCTTGCTTCATCCCCCGAACTACTGTTCGCAAGTCCACAAGCCCATCCCCTACGTTC
>NZ_JJQL01000046.1:0-18074 GCF_000979975.1 Methanosarcina sp. 1.H.A.2.2 | reverse complement strand
AGAATCAACGAATTGCCATTAACAAAGGTCAATTATAATTTGACAGTTGGCCATTTAATAAAAATAATTTTATTTTTGAGGACATTTGCGGAAAGTCGGTTACAAAATGAAAACGCCTGATAAATTGTGAATCTATTCTAATATCTCAGAACAAATACGGGGAAGGCAGATAATTGGCGAAATTGATTATTTATTAAGGGGCATAAAAATTAAAGACAGAGGATAGAGTAAATATATAAAGGAATAGAAAAGGCATAGTGTCAAGAAATAAGGAGTTTAGTACTTGAGTTCCAGCGAAAATTCACTTAAAGATTATTTGCCGATTCTTTCCATGGCAGGGTTAATCCTGGTAGTGCAGGTTCTCGCCCTTCTTTTATCAACGCCAATGGAAGTTAATGACATGCAGGCTTTTGAAGATCCGACACAGGTTTCCAATTCGATTTATTATATCGTGATGATCCTGGTTTTTACGCTTCTTGTCCTGGTAGCGATAAAGAAAAACATGAAATGGATTATCAGCCTACTCATATACTTCGCCATAGTCAGTACTCTCTACTATGTCTTTTTCGCACTGTTCACCCTGATTCCTTCCTTCGCAGGCTTTGAAAATCTCGCTTCACTCCTGATTTCTACAGGGTTGACAGTATTACTTTACAAATATCCGGAGTGGTATGTAATCGATATTCTGGGGGTCTGCATAGCAGGTGGAGTCAGTGCCCTGTTAGGAATCTCCCTTTCCATTATCCCTGTAGTTGTCCTTCTGATATTGCTTGCAGTCTATGATGCCATCTCGGTATATAAGACAAAACATATGATTACCATGGCTGAAGGTGTAATGGACCTTAAACTTCCTCTTCTTTTCATAATCCCAAAGAACTCGAACTATTCATTCATTAAGGAAAGTTTTAAAGAAGGGGAAAAACGTGAAGCCTTTTTCATGGGCCTTGGAGACGCAGTCATGCCCACCCTGCTGGTAGTTTCCGCAAATGTATTCCTTGAAAACGGAGGATTCTCATACCCTGTACTTGGGGCAATGCTGGGAACTCTTGTGGGGCATGTATTTTTGTCCATACTGGTAATGAAAGGGAAACCTCAGGCAGGGCTGCCCTTCCTGAATTCCGGAGTAATTCTCGGATTTTTTGCCGGAGTCCTGCTTTCGGGAGCCTCAATCCTGTAAGAAAAAATGTAAATAGGAGTTTTACTTTCCTACTTCATTTATTTTTATAAATTTCAGTTTCCCATCTACTTTTCCGGGCTTTCACAAAGATTTTTTTATTTTATAGATTAATCAATTGACATGGCTAAACGAATCGCAGTGGTCTTTGACAGTGCCGGAACTCTTCTCCGCATGTACAGAGTTGCAAAAGAATCCAGCACCGGGAATATCCTTGAAAACATAGAGAGCACTGCCATTGTCGCGAAGAAAAACGGTTGCGGCCTTGTAGCTCTTAATACCGATAATGAAATAATCCTGCACTCAAGAAGGGATATGTTTTTATTTGAATTTATAAAGGAGTACAGAGTTTCAATAGGTATCAGCTGTTCAAAAGGAAAGTTTACCCCTGAAGTTGCCTGTGAGATCATAAGGGGGGCTCCTCTCCTGATGGGGGATGTACATGACGTGCTTAAGGCAGTTACATCCCTCTGCCCTGACAGCATTTATCTTGCGGCAGGTCTGATAGTGGACTCAGAGGCAAGAAAAGTACCTTATGTGCTCAGCACGGGAGGGCAGGTATTCGGTAAGACGTTGCAGACCATCCAGTCGCTCTATGCCATGAAAGTGGATATGTACATAGCATCCGGGGACAGAATGTCCGCTCTTGTGCAACTTGCAGAGTTAGTAAATATCCCGCAAGAAAGAGTCTTTGCTTTTGCAGATCCCATTATGAAGGAGAAAGT
This sequence comes from Methanosarcina sp. 1.H.A.2.2, assembly GCF_000979975.1. Classification (NCBI taxonomy): domain Archaea; kingdom Methanobacteriati; phylum Methanobacteriota; class Methanomicrobia; order Methanosarcinales; family Methanosarcinaceae; genus Methanosarcina; species Methanosarcina sp. 1.H.A.2.2. The sequence goes on along the minus strand of NZ_JJQL01000046.1, from coordinate 16,175 downwards.
GGTGCTTGAACTTAAAACCAGGTACGAGAAAGTAGTTATGGTAGGGGACGGAATTAACGATATCCTGGCTCTCAGGGCAGCAGATGTGGGTATAATGACGACCCAGCAGGGAGACGAAAGACCAGAAGAGCTCAGGGCAGCAGCAGATGTGGTGCTCGACGATATAATCAAAGTTGTGGATGTGGTAAAAGGATTATAAAGAGCAAAAATCCCGTAAATTCACCAACTGATATTGATTCTAGATGTTAACAGTGACATAATAATGCGTTATGTTTATGTAATGTTTACTCTTATCTAATTGTTGCCCATATGTGTGAAATTTATTGATTCTGTTAATGCGATATTCACTTTAAAGTAATTACTTTTCACTCTTGAGCGATACGTCCAGGCAGGAGAAAGCCACCAGGACTTATTTGCAACTCATAATTTGCGGAGGAAAATACATGCCAGTATTTATTGAAGTAAAAAATCTAACCGTAGATTTCGATGGTCTTAAGGCACTGAAAAACGTAAGTTTAAGCATCAACGAAGGGGAAGTCGTTGGGATTCTGGGAAAAAGCGGATCCGGGAAAACAATCCTGATGCATGTGTTGCGTGGGACCGAATCTTTTGAGAATATCTCGGGCGAAGTAATTTATCATCTGGCCCGCTGTGAGAAATGCGGATATATAGAACGTCCAAGCAAAATTGGCCAGAAATGCCCGGTCTGCGGCGAGAGTCTTGAGGCATTCAAAGCTGATTTTATAAAACTTTCACTTTACGACCCTATAAGAAAGGATATCACCAAGCGCATTGCAATCATGCTCCAGAGAACCTTTGCCCTTTATGGGGATGAAAGAGTTCTGGTAAACGTCATAAACTCCCTGAATGAAATCGGGTATAAGGGAGAAGACGCCATGAAAAAGGCAGTTGAACTCCTCGAGGAGGTAAACCTGAGCCACCGTATGATGCACGTGGCGAGGGAGCTTTCCGGGGGAGAAAAACAGCGGGTTGTGCTTGCAAGACAGCTTGTAAGAAATCCATTTCTCCTATTAGCCGATGAGCCTACAGGTACCCTTGACCCCATGACTGCAAAGCTGGTTCACGAAGCCATTATAAAGGCTGTTAAGAGCTACAATATGAGCATGGTCCTTACATCCCACTGGCCCGAAGTAATCGAAAAACTGGCAGATAAGGCAATTCTGCTTGAAAATGGGGAAGTAGTCCAGGAAGGAGACCCACTTGAGGTTTCTGCGATCTTTATGCAAAGTGCATCCATGGTCAGGCAGGAAAAGAACGCTCTGGTAGGAGAGCCTATTATCCGCGTAAGGGATCTGACAAAGCGTTATATCTCAGTAGACCGGGGTGTGGTAAGAGCTGTGGACAAAATCTCTTTTGACGTGATGGAAGGAGAGATTTTCGGCCTTGTCGGGGTAAGCGGAGCAGGCAAGACCACAACCTCGAAAATCCTTATGGGAATTTTACCACCAACCTCAGGAGAAGTTGAAGTCCGCGTCGGGGATGGATGGGTGGACATGACAAAATTAGGGGTTGAAAACAAAGGCAGGGCAACGAAATACATGGGATTCCTGCACCAGGAATACGGGCTTTATACCCACAGCTCCGTAATAGACAACCTTACAGAATCCATTAGCCTGGACCTTCCATTCGAACTTGGGGTTCGAAAAGCCATAATTACTCTCAAGGCTGCAGGTTTTGAAGAAAATAAGGCAAAAGCTGTTTTGTCCAAAATGACCAATGAAATGAGTGAAGGAGAGCGACATAGAATTGCACTTGCGCAGGTCCTCATCAAGGAGCCAAGAATCGTCATTATGGATGAACCAACCGGGACAATGGACCCTATTACCAAGGTATCAGTGACAAACTCCATCCTTAAAGCCAGAGAAGAGATCGGAGAAACCTTTGTTGTTGTCTCTCACGACATGGACTTTGTGAATGAGATCTGCGACCGTGTTGCACTCATGCGCGATGGAAAGATCGTAGCTATAGGGAAACCGGAGAACGTACTCTCCCATCTCACTGAAGAAGAACGGTTCAAAGCTACAGAAGAAGGGCTCAAAGCTACAGAAGAAATATAAATATGCCGCCACCTCTTAACATAGAAAAATACTAAAATGAGGTGCCGATTACGAGTAATGAGATCAGCGTAGAGGTGAACGGGCAAAAATACACTTTGCCTGCAGGCTCTACCCTTGGAGACGCCCTTAAAGTTTCCAGAGCCCCCTATATAGCCGGTACAGCGGTTGGAATTCTTAAAAAAGCCGCTGAGAAGAGGACGGAGAATGTCACCGAATACGCTATCAAGACACCCAGAGGGGAGCTAAGGATAGAACTCAAAGATCCGGAATCATCCTCTGGAAAACTATGGGCTGAACATTATAAAGAGTATGAAGGTAAAACCATCCACTGGGCAAGTCCTGAAGCTCTGGCTTTCGGACCTTTTGAAGCCGACATAAAGCCTTTGCGTGAGACCGGGAGCTTTGAAGCGTTTGATGTTGTATTCGGGGCAGGAGGATTTGACTCCCGTAATACTCATCTGATCCTGTCAAGAAAAAGGCATGCTGCTGAGTATGGATCTCCCGAAGATGGCGTTTTTGCAACAGTTGTAACCGGGAGAAATCTTATTTTCAGGCTTTCGAGAGAAGACTCCATCCTGAGCATAGAGCCTATTATAGAATGGGAACAACTTGCAGAAAAAACCTGTACTACCGATCTTTCTACCCTTCTTGAAAATAATGACAGTGTATTTACTTATTTTGAGGTCGAGCTTTCCAGAAACTCTCCTAAGGGAGCTGAACACTTCTATGCCCTGACCCGTGAGGGAACTCTTAACGTAGATGTGATAACCAGCTCATTTCTCTCAGATGATAGCCTGAAAGAAGAACCTGTTCCTTATGAAAATTTTGATCCGAGAAGAGAAGGTGCCATCTCTGTCAGGACAGTCGGATACGGGGCCGGTAGGATATATATTTCCAGAGAGGAACGGCCTTCAAGCCTTGTGCATTCGGTCGTAGGGCAGGTAACAAAAGGCCTTGAGCTTATCAAACTCGCCGAAAAGGGACAGAAGCTGTCAGTAGAAAGCCTTCCTCCCCAGATAGTCCTGTTGGGACACAGCTTTGAAGAGGTCGAGCCCGTACTTTCCTCTATAGGGGTGGAACTGGTAAGAGATGGGTACACAGGAAAGGACGCAGTAATTGTCAGGCAGGACCCGCCAACAACTCTGGAAATTCTCGGAGAAGCGAAAGTGACTGCTTATGCGGTATCCAGGGAAAAACTCATTGAAGTTGAGCTTTACCCGGAGATAGCCCCAAAATCGGTAGACTTTTTCCGTCATTCTCTTGAACTCAAGACAAAAACCGTCGGAAAACTTCCTGTTTATATGGTCTATGAGAACACTTACCTTTTCAAAACAGAAAAGGAAGTGGTGAAATACAAAGAAATCCTTCCTGAAAACACGCCAAGTGGCAGGGTACTGGCCGGGGAAATAGGAATCACAAATCAGGCCGCAAAAAGGATGGGGACCATAGGAGCGAGACTTGTAGATGATGATCTCTTCGGTCCTACCGGAGAAAAGTTTTCCTCAACGAATATTATCGGTCGGATAGTCGAGCCTGAGAGACTTAAGGGCATCGAAGAAGGAGATGCGATATATATAATTGAAGCTGCACGCAGGAGAACTGATGATAAGGGGAACTGAGAATCCTAATTATTGATAATTATTAAATTATATAATTTGTATTAAATTAATTAAATAATGCATAATAAACTATTACATAACCGAAAATAATGTTGATACTTGAGCGGATTCACATGTTTGGATTTATCGCAGGTGAAGTCTCCCGAAGTTGAGGAGAGACAGAAGATGACAGAAATAAAACAAAATGAGATTACAAAGTACATTGTAATCAGTTCGGATAAAGTGCTGCCTGCGGATGCAGCCATGAAGATTTATGAATCAGAGTTTCCGGTTACGGTAAAGGAGACCTGCTTTGGGCTTATTGTAACAGGATCAAAGGAGGATGTCCTTTCAGTGGTAGAAAAGATTCAGCAGATGGATAAAAACCACATTTTTATAAAAGATAGGGGATTTCCTGCAGGTGATGAGAGGCGCTGTCGGGCAAGCCGGGGCGGAGGCCCGAGGCCTGGATTCCATTTCCTGAGGGAAGAAGTGAAGATGCTCCCTGCCATAGGGGCTGCACTTGATGAACTGGAAGCAAAAGAGTCCGTAAAAGAAAAACACAAAGAGAAAAGCAGGCTTAAAGTTTCTGATTTGGAAAAAATTATTGAAGAGGAGCTTGCGAGGTGAATTTTTTTGGCAAAGGTTTTCATTTACCCTGTAAACAGTCTTATTTTATCTGACCTGGTTGAGCGCTTCGAGCATAAACCCCTTACAATGATGAACCAGGTAAGAGAGAAAGTTACAAACATCAGCCTGGATTCTCCCCCTATTAATATTACTCCCGAAGATCCTAAAATCGGGCTTCGATATGCTGCGGTTGAAGTGCCGGCTGGAGTAAGGGGAAGAATGTCTCTAATAGGTCCCCTTATAGAAGAAACAGAAGCTGCAATCATAGTTGAAAACCCCCCTGCAAACTTTGGCTGCGTGGGCTGTAACCGCACAAACGAACTGATGAAATATCTGGTGCGCGATAAAGGGGTTCCTGTTCTGGAAGTAAAATACCCGGAATCCGACGAGGATGCCCGCGATTTCGTGAACAAAATCGCAGCATTTCTGGAGTCATTGCCTGAAGAAAAGCCGGACGAAGATGAAAAGCCAGTAGAGGAAGAACCGGCAGAAAAGGAGGCAGAGGAATGAGTGCCGAAGAATCCGGACTTGTAAAGATTGCTCTGGTCTCCTGCGGCTCTGAGTATGCCGGGGTTCAGCCCGAGTTTGAAGCTGCCGCAGCCAGAGTAGATGCAAAATTCATTTATCCCGAAATTGACATTGCATCCATAGATACCATAGGCAAAGATTTCGGGCTTGAAGTTGCAAGCGGAGACCTCAGGCTCATGATGGCACGGGCAAAGGCCGTTGTTGAAGGTACAACAAAAGTAGATGGGGTCTTTATTACTACCTGCTTCCGCTGTGCAGAAGGAGCTATTGTTCGAAACGAGGTCCGGAGGTACATCCATAAGCACTCCGAGATCCCTGTAATCAGCTATTCATTTACCGAACGAACAAGTGCAGGCACCCTGCTCACCCGTCTTGAAGCCCTGACCACAATTGCCAGGCGCAGGCATCTCCTTGCCAGGGAAGTCCAGACCGGGCTGACTGCGGGAATTGATTCGGGATCGACAACCACAAAAGCTGTGGTTATGAGAGATAACAAGATCATAGGTAAAGGCTGGGTGCCCACAACAAAAGTCCTTGAAAGTGCTGACGAAGCATACTCCCAGGCCCTTAAAGAAGCCGGAGTTGCCAGAGAAGAAGTCCAGGCTCTGGGCACTACAGGATACGGACGTTTTCTTATAGGGAACCATTTTAACGCCCAGCTGATCCAGGAAGAAATTACCGTCAACTCAAAGGGAGCTGTCTACCTTGCAGGCAGGCAAAAGGGCTCTGCGACGGTCATTGATATCGGAGGTATGGACAACAAGGCGATCTCTGTTGAAGACGGAATCCCTGGCATGTTCACAATGGGAGGGATCTGCGCAGGAGCTTCGGGACGTTTCTTTGAAATGATCTCAAAGCGGCTAGGTGTGGAGATTACGGAACTCGGGGCACTTGCAGTCAAGGGTATGCAGGAAAATGTAAACATGAACAGCTACTGCATAGTTTTCGGGATACAGTCCCTTGTAAACTCCCTTGCCAAAGGAGCTACTCCTGAAGATGTCGCAGCTGCAGCCTGCTACAGTGTGGTAGAACAGATCTACGAGCAGCAACTGCAGGAAGTGGACGTAAAAGAGCCGTTGATCCTTGTAGGAGGTTCTTCCCTTATCGAAGGAGTCCCGAAAGCTCTCGGAGACCTTCTCAAGATTGAGGTTCTTGTACCGGAAAACTCCCACATGATAGGGGCAGTAGGGGCAGCACTTCTTGCTTCCGGCTATGTGGAGGAGTGAGGTCAAAATGGATTCGCTTGAGATCTTTGTTGTCGAGTCAGCAATTGATTCGGAGCAGGAGTTTTACAGGAAGATTATCGAGGACAACCTTGCAAGTCTCAAGCTTGCTCCTGCAATAGGACGGATCAAGGTAGTGCTAAGACCTGAAGATTCTCTCTTCCAGATGGCAATCATTCTCAGGGATGTTGGCACCAGGGTTACGACAATCGATATTGCTGACGTGGAAGCAAAACCTGTCGCTGGAGAAGTAATGATTTCTATCAAAAAAGAGCAGTACATTCCGGAACTGCTCGGGAAACTCTGGGAGCGCTACGGAAAAGCGAACATCAGCCAGCCGGACCGCTGGACTGTAGCCATAACCACGGATAAACCCGCTGAAGAGGCGGCTTTTATTGCAGAAATGATGGTTGCAGACCCCAGGCACAGGCTTCACGAAAATCTCGTGGATTTCGCGGTCCGCGCCACTCCCGAGGGTTTCAGGGTTCGCTACCATCTATATAAAGGTAATCGATTTGTTTTTGTGGCATCTGAGGAAGCATTGAAACATGAGTGGATCGAAGAAGCAGGAGCAATGCTCGAAGAACTGACGGAAGGAGGGAAAAAGTAAGATGGTTGTACTCCTACCCTATCTTTACACCGGTGGAGTCCATAAGCACGGGCTTTTAATCGAACTGATGGAAGACCTCGGAGGCTACATAATTCAGAAAGTAGTTACCGGGACCGAAGTCAATCTTATAATGCTTATCCCTGAAAAAGATATTGATATTGTAAAAAAGCTCTCTCATGAACTGCTTGGAGTCCTGATGGAAGCTCCTCTTACAGGGGTAGAGATTGCAGTTGTCTCCCCTACACTTGCCTCACACCATCTGCCACATTCGGCCTGCGATATAGCAGAATACCTCCGCCATCCCGGAGCTAATACAAATATGATAGGGCTTGCAAGGGGAATGGGGCGCAGGGTCTCCCTGTCCATGGACTATGAACGAAAGCTCATCAACGAGCACGATATTGCGGTTTTCACCTTTGGGTCTTTCAGTGACTGTATTACGAAAAAGAAGCCGAAACTCTTTGAAGGCATTGAGATACCTATTGTGGTTACCGGAGGGCCTGCTGAACTGAAAACCGAAGATGTACCTGGAGCAGACCTCTACATTGGAAATATAGGAAGGGTTTCTCACAGGTTAAGAAGAACAGAGGAGATTAATGCCCTCGACAATCTGAACGAAGGGGTTTCAAAGATTGCTTCTGAGATTCGCCAGCAGCAGGCAAAAGACCCGCTTGCGGTACTTCCTGCGCGAGTCATGAAGGAGATCGAAAACCAGGTTCCGGAAATCCGCAGGGTGCTCTCTCCCGCTCCTCTCACCCTTCAGCTTGACGGACTCAGGGTCAAACTTCCATACGATGAATTCCATGAGAAAATTGAAAAGCTGGAGTTTGATGAAGGAGTCGTCCTTTCCGAGCTTGCAAATATTTCCAGGTCAAAAATGAAAAATTATATATTGATAAAAATCAAATCTAAGTCTGACGTTGGTTTTGCAATTTGACCCGGATTCTGTTGGGTTAAACTTTATCCTTTACATTTTTACTGGGTTTGTGGCTTTTCACTTATCCTTTAAACTGTAAAGCCCTACCAGAAAAATGGCGTCCAATCCTGTTTTCCACGTTAATGTGCGCTGGTGGTTTCTTATGGAACTTGAGGATATTGTGGAAATTTTGAAAAGTGACCCCGAGAAAGTCATCCCGGAACTTCTCGATGATGTCCGGAAACAGTATGGAGAAGTTCCTTACATTATGAATTTTATGAAAGATCTCCCTGAGATCTTCATCCCAAAAACTCTTTATGATAATTCTATCATGCGAGAGTTCAAAAATCTCGACCCGGAAACCGTGGAGCTTATTTCCATAGGTGTAGCTTCTGCCCTTCGCTGCGATCATTGCCTTAAAATGCATATAAGAATCGCAAAAAGAAAGGGAATCACAAAAGAAAAAATATTTTATGCAATAATGATAGGGGCATCCCTGGCCAACGCCGCAGTACTTGCAGGAAGTACAAGGGCGCTTGCATCAGAATTCCCTGGTGACGAAGAGGGATCTGAAGAAGAGGAAAGTGACGAAAAAGAACAATGCTGTGATCCTGATTGCGAAGTATGCAATATCTCCGGAGCAAACATTAAGTAAATAGTCAGCAAAATCCCCGAAATTTAACTTTTTCAGGCTCACTTATTGGAAGTTCAATTTTAGATTTTATTTTAAAAAACAATTTTTGAAGATCGTTTAAATTAAAAATCGGTTTACATACCAAATTCTGGTTCAATTTTTGCAATCACATTTCTAAGTTAAGTTCTTATAATCTTAAAGCTTATTTTTTAACAGATCTTTTCGGTATTTAATTAACGCAATCCATAAACTTATTGAGGTCAATTGAAAACTCACAAAGTATGCCTGTAAAACGGGTTTACCTGATTCTTAATTCTAAGAATTCTAATTCTAAGAATTCTAATAATCATACTAATAATCATACTAATAATCATACTAATAATCATACTAATAATCATACTAATAATAAAATAACAATGGTAATAATAAAATAATGTCAATAATAATGATGATAATTGGAAGTAAATTAATTGCCGATACGGAGGCTCATTTACATTAATCAACACAATATTCATGGAATCATTTTATCCGTCGTCTTATTGCTGGTGGTATTATTTTTACCTGCTGTTTTCCCTGCATCCGGGGCAAGTTCAGAGAAGATTCTCGATAATCCCTGGAATCATTCTCCTATTACAGTGTACATAGACGACAAAAATACCCCGCTCCATTACAGCCCCACCTACTATGAACAAATAGAGAAGGCTCTTGAATACTGGGAAGAAGGGGGAAACGGGAACCTCGAGTACAGCCCTGTTTTTGAGATTGTTGACTCCGAAGAAGCTGACATACGAATAATGTGGGTGGAAAACCTGGAGAGCGTGGAAGGTGCTCCTTCGGGTGTAGCAGGCTATGCAAAACCCAGTATCTCCGGAGACCGTTTCATTGGAGTGGATATAGTCCTTGAGGTTGGAAACTATCAGGGCAGGGGATGGCGGCAGTATGGTGACGCAACCATGCTTACCATTGCAAAGCATGAGCTTGGGCATGCTCTTGGCCTCGGGCACAGCAATGATCGGGGAGATATAATGTATCCTGAGTATGAACTCAGGGATAATGTGAACCCCATTCTGCTGAACAAATATGGAACTCTGCTGCGTGTAGCAGGTTTTATAGCTCTTGCAATTCTCCTGCTCCTTGGTGTAAGCTGGCAGTACAGCCGGAAAAAAAGAGAAAAACTTGAAGATGAGTACTTCAAATGAATGATATCAAATGAAAGATAAATTGGCAGATTTCCGGATCACACCGGAGGCTCGTAAGGTTTTTTGTTTTCGAGGGCAAACCTTTTGAAAAAGTCTCTGAAATAAGCAGGAAGTGTCTCCATTTCGAGAATGCGTTCAAGGGAAATCCAGGCGTATTCAATATGCTCCGAACTCAATTTTACCTCAGATATGACATACCCCCCATTATATAGAACAGCAATAACCTTTTTTTTCGGGAGCTCAAATGTTACTTCTCCTGCAACTTCCCCCGGATAAATTGAAATTCCGGTTTCCTCCCAGACCTCACGCACAACTGCTTCTTTAAGAGTCTCCTCCAGGTTCACCTTCCCACCCGGCAGATCCCATTTTCCAGGATTGGTGCGGGAGTTTTCCGAACGCCTGAGCAGCAGAAATTCTCCCTTCTCATTCCGGACAAGGGCGTATACAGAAATAATATACGGTTTCTCCAGATTCATGTAATATTATCTCAGATTTCTCTGTCTTAAAGGCTGGCTCTTTTAAGATCTTCACATTACAGGTCCTGATTAAAAATTATCTCTCAATAGGAAGGCTTTAAGGCAAATATTTCTATAGAGTGGTTACAAGACTTAAAGGGAAAGGACAGAATCCGGAATGAATTAATGAATGAATTAATGAATGAATTAATGAATGAATTAATGAATGAATAACTGAATGAAAAAGAATCGAAACAGGAATTCTAACTTAAAATCCGGTTGAAAAAACATCAGAACTACGTCACAAAAAGTAGAACTAAAAGAGACATAAAAAAGGGATTGATATGGCTGGCTGGAAAGGAAAAACAGTATCTTTAGACCTTAGCTCCGAAGCAGTTACCGTCACCGGTACCGATGAAAAATTAATCCGCATGTATCTGGGAGGCAGGGGACTTGGAGTTCAGTTACTTTCCGAGCTTGCAGATCCTGATATTAACCCTCTTAGCCCTGAAAACCCCCTTGTTTTCACTACCGGGCTGCTTACAGGTCTTGCTCCGATGGCTTCAGGGGCAGTTCTTACATCGAAGTCACCTCTAACAGGCACAATATTTAGCTGGAACATGGGTGGGGGCTTCGGGAGAGAACTTAAAAAAGCCGGGCTTGATGCTCTGGTCATTACCGGAAAGGCAAAAAAACCTTCCTTTGTGGAGGTAAGGGGGGAAGAGATCAAAATTGTGCAGGCAGACCAGCTTTGGGGAAAAAACACCGAAGCATGCACCAAGGCCCTGAAGAGTAAAGGAAGCGTCGCCTGCATAGGTAGGGCAGGAGAAAAAGAAGTTCTGATTTCTTCTTTTGTCATTGATTCCATCCACAGCGGAAGGGGAGGCCTGGGGGCGGTTGCAGGCTCAAAGCTGCTAAAAGCAGTGGTTGTAAAAGGGGATAAAGAGTGTTTGCCAGCCAGTCCTGGAAAGTTCAAAGATCTTGAAACAAAGATGCTAAAGCTTTTTGAAGCAAACCCCGTGCTTTCCAAAGGGCTTGCAAACTACGGCACGCCTGCATTTGTAAAACTTCTGGATTATATGGATCTCGTCCCCTGCAAAAACTTTTCCGGAAGAGGAACTACTTTTGCGGACCTGTTTTCAGGTGAATATCTCAAAACCAGCTTCGAGCTTGAGAAAGAAAGCTGTCCTGCCTGTCCCCTGGGTTGTAAACGAAGGATAATGAAAACAGGGCAGGTTCTTCCTGACTACGATTCCCTGTGGGCTTTCGGATTCAATCTTGAAAACCAGGACTTCGATTCGGTGCTCCGGGCAGACAGAATCTGTAAGGATTACGGGCTTGACCCTATCTCTGCAGGTTCCGTACTCGGCGCCTGTGTGGAACTCAAATCCGGGAAAATGGATCTCAGGGAACTTGAAACTCTTCTTGAAGCAATCGGGGAAGGGAGTGAACCCGGAAATGGAGCTAGAAAGTATTTCTCAGCCCGGAAGAGAGAATATCTTAGTATGGATGTAAAGGGTCTCGAACTCGGGGGTTTTGATCCCCGGGGAATCCGAGGGCAGGCCCTTGCTTACGCTACCTCTTGCCATGGGGGAGATTACTTTACAGCCTTTATGGTCGGACCCGAAGTTCTTGGAAAGCCTCTGCTCCTTGACCGCTTCAGCCTCAAAGGAAAAGCTGGAATTCTGCAGGTCTTTGAAAACCTGACTGCTGTGCTGGATTCCCTTGTGCTCTGTCCGTTTTCGATTTTTGCCATTAATGAAGAACTCTGTTCAGCCCTTTTACATTCGGGGGTCGGGCTGGAAGTATCTCCTGCGGAACTCTTGAAAGCAGGAGACCGAATCTGGAATCTGGAGCGAATTTATAACCTGAGGGCGGGTTTTACATGGAAAGATGATACCCTTCCGGAAAGGTTTTTCGAAGTCGACAGCGACGAAAGAGCAGATGGAATTCCCAGGCAGGAGTTTGAAGTTGCTCTTCAGGAGTATTACCGGTATCGTGGCTGGAATACGGAGGGAGTGCCCTCTCAGGGAAAACTGAGAGAACTTGGACTCGGATGTTAAAGGAAAACTGAAAAAGGCTACGGACTTTTGCATGTATTGCAAATTCCGCAGGAACAGGTTTCATCCGGAGTTCATAACACCTCCGCAGGAAACCCGTTAAATCTTTAGATTTAGCGGGTAATTGACTTGAACAGTCAAATTTTACCTATTATCTCGAAGATTCCGTTCAAATTAATGGAGTTCTCCAGTTATTTTGAAAGTTTTCTCTGAAATTACTCCCGGAAAAACAAAATCTCGCATAAGCGTTATATACTCTAGGATAATTAATCGTATTAGTTCTCTACCTGTGAGATTGTACATGCATTCAGGTAGTAATTACTTTCCAGTTTTTCTATACAGAGCAAGTAAGCAAAGTATGGATTAAAGGGTAGACAGGCTTAAAAATTAGAACAGCCATCTTATACCACTTCATCGGAATTGGCACTGGAAAAATTTCCAGCAAATCCGGTATGGCGCTTACAACTTATTGAGATAAAAGGGTAGACAGGCTTAAAAATTAGATAAGCCTTTTTATACCACTTCGCCGGAATTGGCACTGGTAAATTTGCCAGCAAATCCGGTATGGCGCTTACAACTTATTGATACACATATCTAAAACTTAAGGGAGAATTGTTATGAAACAGCAGGTTGAAGTTAAGGAGCTCAAAGAAGGGAAGTACGTAATCGTTGACGACGAAGCATGTATCATAAAGAGCATTACAAAATCCAAACCAGGAAAACACGGAGCCGCAAAGGCAAGAATAGAGACAATTGGTCTTTTTGACGGCCAGAAGCGCTCCTACATTGGTTCCGTTGCAAACAAAGTCTATGTCCCGATTGTGGAACGAAAAAGTGCACAGGTAATCTCAATCGTTGGCGAAATCGCCCAGCTCATGGATCTGGGAGACTTTTCGACCTTTGAGATTGTAATCCCTGAGGAATACAAGGAAAAAGTAAAAGAGGGCGAAGAGATTTCTTATATCACAGCCCTTGGAAAGGTCAAACTCGATATAAGGACATAAGTCCCTGAAAAGCAGGTGAAAACTCAGGTTAATAACCTGAGTTTCTTTTTTAAGTAAACAATTTACATCAGGTAAGAGTATGTTTTTGCCCAATTCCTTTATAGATGCTCTTGCAGACTATGAGTCTGCACGTTATGTTATTTTCGGCGTACCCTTTGACAACACCTCCTCGTACCGCGCAGGCAGCCGCTGGGCTCCGGATGCGATGAGGCAGGTTTCTGCAAATTTTGAGAGTTATAACCCGACATTTGACATCGATCTTGTGGACCTTCCTATTTATGATGCAGGAAACCTGGAAACATCAGCCCTGGTTGACGAAACCCTGCGGGATCTTTACGAAGATGTAAAGGGTTTACTGAATGACGGAAAGCTTCCAATAATGCTTGGTGGAGAACATTCCCTTACTTATTCAACGGTTAAGGCGTGTGCCGAGTTCGCAGGAGATGATTTTGGAGTCCTTATCCTTGACGCCCACTTTGATCTCAGGGAGGAGTACAGGGGATTCAAGAATAACCATGCATGTGTATCCCGGAATATTCTCGACCAGGTCACGAAGAATCTTGTTTCTATAGGCATAAGGAGCGGCCCGGAAGAAGAATGGGTTTTTGCCAGGGAAAATAACCTGAAATATTACACTGCAGATGATGTTGAATCCATAGGCATGGTCGAAGTCCTCAAAGAAGCAATTGAATGTCTGGACTGTAGCCAGCTCTATCTTTCTCTTGATATGGATGCAATAGATCCTGCTTACGCCCCGGGTCTCGGTACACCTGAGCCTTTTGGCCTCAGTGCCCGGGACGTCAGAACTGCAATAAGGACTCTTGCTCCTTACTCAATGGCTTTCGATGTAGTTGAAATTGCCCCTGAATATGATTCCGGACAGACAGCCATGCTCGGAGCAAAACTCATGAGAGAGTTCATTGCCTCCCATGCAAAAAGCTGTATCAAAATATAAGCTGCAAAGAACTTATGGGCGTTTTGTAAAAAAGTGATGAAAGGATGAAGTATCCCACTTTGGGACTTCTCCAATTCAATATATTTTTATTTGACAGCTCTTTATTTAAAAAAATCTGACTCGATCACACTCTTTATTCTTTATTACGCGCGCCAGATAGCTATGATCTTATCAATTGCTATGTGCGTGTATCTTCCGTTTTTTCCAAGAGTGAGTACATTGTCTGCGCAGGCTTCCACCTTTCCGTTAAAAATATCCGGCTCCCCGCAGTAGACGTCTACAACTTCTCCGAGATGATGTTCCACTATAAAAGACTGCATTTTTTGCACCTCAGGGTATTTCCCATATCTAATTTTGGTCCTGCTGAATAAGGAGCAGCTTTCATCCTCTATATGAAGAATAAAAAGCTTAAGTTCCTCCATCAGTCCAAAGAATTATCTAGCTGTAAAAGGGTTTAGAAATAGATCAATAATGCCCTTTTTCTTCCCCTGTCATTTCCAATAATATAATGGTTTTAAAATATAACGTTGTTAGATTATTGAGCCCACATAGCTATAATCTTATCAATGGCTATATGTGTAAGTTTTCCATCATTATTGAGTGTAAGGACATTATCGGCACAGGCTTCTACAGTTCCCCTGAAAATATCTGGCCCGCCACAGTAAACATCTACAGCTTTGCTAAGGTAATGTTCTACAATAAAAGATTGCATCATATATTTTACTCCTGCTGGTCTTCTTGTTTCGGTAGCTGTTTTTATTTGCCTGTTACCTGTCTACCATTGCTTTGTATATACCGGTTTTCAAACCAATATCTTAGAAACAGACATCTGTGTTTAACTAACTGCTCATTCCTTATAAATTTATTTATAAACTAATATTGATTTTCCGGATGCATCGGCTTTAAATCCTATTTAAGAAAATTAGCTTACGTGCTGAAATTTCACTTCTTTACTAGATAGCGGTTTTACAAAAAATAAAATCATAATTATATACTCTTTTACTTCAGGTTTATTTGCGCGGAGGAGCCCGGGAAAGCTAAGTTTAGCTGAAAAATATTTGATAAAGTCCTTTTTATGAAAAACTTAATGGAAACTCAGGCAATACATACGAGAATAATTATTACTACTTCTATTAAGAAATCCGACTTTCAGATTTTGGAAAAAAGATTTATATGCGGTTATTCACCCATCAACACCCTTAATAGCTATTTTTCATCGAACAAATGTCCCCTAAATTTTAAGATTATTTTTCAGTCGAATACCCCGCTAGCTTGCTACGGGGTGCGCCAGCGCAACTTTGATTAAAGAAGTTAAGGGATAGCTCTTTTTTAGAGCAGATCTCAATCCTCTCTACTATCAATTATCTCTACTATCAATCTCCCTGATCTCATAGAGAAAGATATCTTCAATTCTTGCGTCAAAAAGCCTGGCAAGCTTGAAAGCAAGCTCAAGAGAGGGGTCATACTTTCCTTTCTCAATAGCGTGTATTGTCTGCCTTGTTACCCCGACTTTCTCAGCCAGGCCTTCCTGAGTAAGGTCATGAATTGCCCTATAAACTTTAATATTATTCTTCATCTCAACCCCCGTATTCTTTGTTGTAGTGTCTGTAAAAAAGGGAATAAAGCACAAGAACACCACAACTGGCGTATGCCATGACGAAACCGAGATCTGTGTAGCCGGGGTAGAGATCTCTCGTGGCTATCAGAACTGCACCCCCAATAGCAAGACCCAGTGTAACTATCCGGAGAGTAACATACGAAGCCTTCTGGCCGACCTGGTGAACACGCTCGTCTTCAACAACACCTTTCACTCTGCTTTTGCATAAATATATAGCAGCTGCGCCTGCGAAGAAAACGCCTGCGGCTAGTACTGGATTGCTTATTGAAAAAGCAAAACTTAAAACCGCTCCCATGAACATTACAATAAGGAATAAAAATATTTGAAATTGCTTCAACTTCATCTGTAAAATCTCCTTATATATTTCCCATTATATTTGTTCTTAATACTGGTCATCTTAAAGTATAAGTTTGGATACATATAGTCAATTAAAATATATAAAATGTACTATACACTTTACATATGGTAAATATTATCTTACATTATTTAAACGTTTCTGGACTTATTGGTTGTCCCCTGCTACATGGTTGATATTCGGGTATCAAGTTTCAGGGCGGTAGTAATTTCTTTTTTATGGGAAGGAGCGTAAAACCCCGAAGTCTTCAGCTTCGTGGGATATAAGCGTCAACTTCCTCACGTTCTGCTGTTATTGATTCTGCAAACTTAT
>NZ_JJQL01000094.1:5966-24682 GCF_000979975.1 Methanosarcina sp. 1.H.A.2.2 | reverse complement strand
GGAATTGTAGGGAATGCTCTCTGTTTTGTGATGTTCATTTGACCGAATTACACAAAATAGAGAGCACTTATTTTTATCTAACTGTCAAAGTCAGGATATGTAATATTTCCTTTAAAGATTGAAGATTCAGTATCCTACCTTAATACAAAAGAAAAACTCCTTATAGTAATCGATTTCTTGGATTCATATTTGAAAAACTGTATCAGAAGTAAAAAACGAGGATACCTAAAGCATGAAGGTGTAGTTTATGCTCCGAGTGACTTTCAATATGATAATTACATAAAACAGTTTTATAGCTATTTTGATAAGTTGCCATTAATTCTAAGCTCAAATAATTTATTATACCAATGGAAAAACGATGAAGTATTTGTTTTAGATTCAAACTCAAAAAAGAAATTTGCTGAGATATATAATATAGAGTCTATTGATCAAGATATACTAAACAGGATTAAACCTTACAATGAATTGGGGTTAAAAAATATTGTTGAATATGTCGAAGAATCGATAAAAAAAGGGGAACAATTCGAAGAGGAGTTTCTCATACTACTATATACCCTGCTTCAAGAAGATTCTTCGCAATTGGTTGAAAAAGAACTAAAAGAAAAAATAAAGAAACTACCCATTTTTATAGATGTTGAAGGCAACGCATGTTCTCTTGAATGCAATAACCAAAAAATATTTATAAAAAGTAACTACGATGACAAAATTGGAGTAGCTAGAATACTGGATCTAAAACTATTTAATAAAGTCCCCTCATTTAAAGATGATGTCCTCAAAGAGTATTTCGGAATTAAAGATCTAAATTTTGGAACATATATTAAGTACTATTTTTCTAGTATATTTGAGGATAATTCACTCGATGCAAACAAAAAGTTGGAATTAATAAAAGAGTTAAGTGATTACCATGCAAAAATAGGATCAAAATTTAAACAGGAGATTACTCAGACCCTCAAAAAAACGAAGTTAATATACTGCAAAAATAATCAATTTTATTATCCTTATAATGATTTTATTTATAAATATAACACTCCTGTCGAAAAAGAGTTTGCTTCAATGCATGGATTAGAAGTCATGCAAATTGAAGTAGAAGAGGCAGTTAGTAAATATAATCTTGTCAAAGAGATGAAACTAAAAAATGTCTTGGAATATGTAATAGATGATCTCGGCAAAGATAATTTTTTGATGGACGAGCATTACCTTAAACTTTTATATAAGCTAATTTTGGAAAAAGTAGATGATTTAAATAGTGAAAATATTAGTACAATCAAGAAATTGAAAATATTTCATGATAACAGTGGAAGTATTACTACATTAGAAAATAAGTTACTAAAGGGTTCCTACTCACTTCCCAGGGGTATTGAAATTAATGAGATACTAGATGAATCTATAATTTCGAAAGTCTCTAGTTTTAAAGAGAAAATACTTCTCGATATTTTTAATCTCAGTTTGTTAGATTATGAAACATTCATAATTAAACATTTTAAGGATATTTTTTCGAAAAAGGACATAAATACAGAAGTGAAGCTTAATTTGTTTAACGAGCTTTACATCCATTTTGCGGAACTTGAAGAGAGAAATGTGTTCCAAATTATTAAAAAAAGTATATTGGTTAATTCAAAAATTGTATATTGCCAAGACGGAGAATTCCATTACCCTACATGCAAACATTTATTCATTAAGTCTGAATCGATAGATGAGATCTTTGGGGAAGATTATCTATATCCTAATTTTGATATGGAGAAATACAAACATTTATTCAAGGAATTGGGGGTAAAAGAGAGTGCAGAGCCTCATCTAATTGTCGATTTAATAAAAGAGTATATTTCAAACGTAGAAGTGAATAATCAGTTAATCAACAAAATGAAAAGGTTGTTTATCAGTATCAATAGATATTGGGATAATTTTGCTTCAAATGCTGAAGAATTTTCTCCTCTCTCAGATTTGGAATGGTTGCCAGCTTCAAATTCGAGCAATAAATTGTATAAGCCTTCTGAACTATATACACAAAATGGTGGGCAGAATACAAGGCCTTATTTAGAACATCTTGACTATGTTAAGTATCTAGATATAAAAGACGCAGATTTGAAAGAAAAAGATTACAGAAAAGGAATAAAGGTTGAATTCCTAAAAATATTGAAGTTAAATACTATTGATAAGATTCCTGTTTCTATGCTTATTGATAATATTGAAGTTGCGAGCAAAAACAATAGGTTATTAACAACTAAGATGAATTTTCTAAGTATATATGAATTGCTTAATAGTAAGATAAATCATGTTGAAATTTCTAGGTTGAGTACTTTTCCTTCTTTTCAGATAATATATAAAGATTGTGGGAAACCCCTTTACTTCAAACCATCTGAACTCTTCAAAAGAGATTTGCAGTCTTTATTTGGGACTGAATACTTTGGCTATTTATACTCTAATCATATCGCAAAATGTGAAAATTTGTTGAATAAATTGAGGGTATTAGAAGAACCCAATGTAGATAATATAAAAAGTTTGCTTGAAAAGATTAATAAAAAATACGAATCAGATAATCTGAATGTTTCCTATGAAAATGACAGAGCTATTATTATAAATTGTTTGGAATATTTGGATGAGCATCTAAATTACATAGGAGACATTTTTGTTACAGAACTTAGGAAATTGCCTATCTTTTGCAATAAAAACAATTTTTTATTGAGTGCAGATTCATGTATTCTAGAAGATAATCCTATATTATGCCAGCAGTTTGGAGATGGTCTTTCTGATTATTTTATAAAATTGGATGTAAAATATTCAGGTTTAATTGAAAGATTGGAAATTCAATGTTTAACTCAATTGATAAATAAAGAAATGAAAATTCACCCAGATCCTTTAAAGATGCATATCAACTCTAATTTCACTCCGAAGATGCAAAGCCTTTCCAAATTAATGCCAAGAATTAAAGCTGGAAATCGGGAACTTGCTAATAAATGGCTTAAGATAACACAGGAAATTAAGGTTTGTAACTATGACTATCTATGTGTTTCCAAGTATATAGACTGGGATCACAAAAGGTATTATTCAAACATTGATAGTGTAAATTGTTATCTTGAAATCGAAAATGGAGTCTTAAACGTAATTTATGTAAAAGGGCATAACCAAGAAATACAGAGGTCATTGGCTTACGAATTATTTGAAGAAATACATCCAAATATCAATCAAAATTTCATGGCTATAATCTTAATGCTTTTAAGCTCTACTTCATACGATGAAATGGATAAAAACTTAACTGATTCACTCTATCCAGTTCTCGAAAACTCAGATTCAACAGTAAACAGCAATAGAATAATCGCTGAAGGCACTTTTGAAAGTACGGACTCTCAAAATGATTCTTTAATCGATATAGAAGAAATAACAGTGGAAATGGAGATACATAATACAGATACCGTTGTTGATAAATTGGATTCGTTGGCTATTTCGGATCTAACTATAGAAGATTTGGATGTGAAAGCAACTGAATCATCCATAGTTGAAAACAAGGAAAATACAGAAGATATATTGAGAATTAAGGAAGAGTCTGATATTAAAAAGTTGAATACTCCTATAAATAAGCAAATCCACAATATGGGTGTTTCTGAAAAACCTTTACAAATTAATGTCATAAATAATGGTAAGAGTGTTCTTGGTCATAATAATAGTAGCCAGAAAAAAACAAGTTCACAAATCAAAGGTGGAGAAGATAACACTTTTGTTACCCATCGTTTAACACCATACAATGATAGAGGAGCTGATTTTGATTCTCAGATCCTTGATGAGGATGAAGCGCCCGATACTGTTGGAAGAAGCACATATGCAACAAAAGGAACCAATTTCAAGGAAAAATTGAGCGAAAAATATTCTGGAAAACATTCAAATACTCTAGAAAAAGGTAATGATTTTGGAATCAGCCGAGCTTTAGTGGTTGATGATGACATCCCAAGATCACTTGAAGAGAAGGAAGATTTCAGCGAAAAAGCACTAGAGGAAATATTTTCTGGCATTAAAAAGTCAAGCTTAGAAAATAAGAGCAGAGATTATAGTCCTCGACTGGATCTTAACAAGGATGATGAAATTGCAGATTTAGAAATAAGGATGTGGTATGCGGGAAAATGCCAGATCTGCGGCAGAACTTTCAAAAAAAATGGAAGTGGTGGAAATTATTCAATGGTTGTTAAACTGCTTGAAATCCAAGAACAGGGAGTAACTCACACTGCCAACAAGGTTTGTTTATGTTCCTACCATGCAGCAGTTCTTAAACATGGACAAATAAAAATAGACTTTGAGAATTTATTAAATAATGAGCTTAATATCACTATTCTCAATGAATACGAAAATGGTTACCGAGACAGTAACTGCTATATAAAGTATAATGAAACACATTTCTTACAACTAAAAGAACTTTTATCAATTAATAAATAATTCCTAAATAAAGATAATTTCAAAAACCCGATTTCAAAATTTGAGTATAAGCACTGTAATAAAAAAGAGGAGTTTTTGGGTTTGAAACTCCCTTCCTCAATTTTTTGGAACTTCAAGACCACTCAGACTCCCTTAAAATAATGCCCTGTCGTATATTCAATCCCTCTTATAGGTTTCAGCTTGACATCTTTTCCTGCAAGTGCCTCTTTATATGCCTTTAAGATTTCTTCTATCTCGGCAGTAGTGTTGAACGAAAGGTCAAGCCTGAGCACGTCCACGCCGTACCCTTTCATGTTATTAACGTACTTCAGCATGTCAAGAACCTTTGAATTATAGATCAGGGTCCGGGTGCCAAGGCGCTGGACGGGAAACTCGGAGCCGCTCTGGTCAACAAGGAGTACTTCGCTATCTTCTCTTACGATTTTCCGGTCAACGAGGGGCTTTAAGAGGTCATTTTCCGTAATAAGCATCAGTTCACTGCCGTAAACTAAAATTTCGGTCTGGCCTGAACCCTCGCATGCCTGAAGAGCTTCACATACATGTTTTATTTCGCTCAGGTTCAGTTCGCTTGAAAGGGTTGCCCTGTACGCTCCTGCCTGGTAGAAGGTGCTGGCAGTAAAAGAATTGAAGATATTGAAGTCCTTCTGGGCGACAAAAGGTATGGAAAGCTCTTTTGCAAGCTGCGCTGCTCCGAGGCTGGAACATGCCACACTAAAGCCGGCATCCCTTATTTTTTCCAGCAGGGGTTTTAATTCAGCCAGTTCACTGTCATGGGTTATCCTTGGGATCCTGAAGATGAGTTCGATTCTTTCTGCCTTCAAATCCTCAAGCTTCGCCGCATTTTTGGGAGACATCAGTTCTTCGAACAGTGATACAGGGATGTAGGCGATATCTGCTCCGGATTCGGCTGCCTGTAAGAGATAAGAAATTCCCTGCACTTCAACGCTCAGGAGGAGTTTCTTTGAAGCTGTATCTCTTGCCCTGGTCCTGGTCATGCTGATGTCATTCTTGCTTACTTCATTCTTGCTTACTTCATCCTTGCTTACTTCATTCTTGCTAGCGTTATTCTTATTTTCTGCACCGCTTTCTACAGCGCACAGGCGGTTGAAATCTGCCAGGTCAGGGTGTTTTTGTTCTTTTTTATACCCCCCAAGGGTTTTTTCCAGCAGAAGGTCTGCGGCCTTTCGCCTTGCATTCTTCAGCACACCGACCGGGATAAAGATATTTTCGTCAGCTTCGATCTCAATGGCAGCGGCTTCGAAAGGAGTGTCTCCAAGGCTTTCCATTGCCTTTCTGATCT
The DNA here is from genome assembly GCF_000979975.1 of Methanosarcina sp. 1.H.A.2.2. NCBI lineage: Archaea > Methanobacteriati > Methanobacteriota > Methanomicrobia > Methanosarcinales > Methanosarcinaceae > Methanosarcina > Methanosarcina sp. 1.H.A.2.2. Next base: position 18,960 of record NZ_JJQL01000094.1, on the reverse strand, counting down.
GCTCTTCAGTGGTTGGGACTCTTTCGGCTTCCTGGACGATATAGTCGTCTGTAAACTCCGCATACGCGGATTCTTCTGTTCTGCTGCTTTTTCCGTTTTCTTCGTTTTCTTCGTTTTCTGCGCATTTCCCGCTTTCTGTTCTTATCTCAACCGTAAAACGTTCTCCTTTTCTGGCTCTTGCCTTCAGGCTTACGGGGAGAGCTTCCAGTTTTGTTTTCTGAAGGGTATCAAGGAGTTGCGTGTCTGTTGTGAGATGGAGTTCGTCCCCCCGCTGGACAGCTCTGCCTGTCTTTGAGCTGATCTCAAGCCCTACTTTTTCGCCTTTTTTTGCGTTTTTTACTTGCTCGCCTGTAATCGTTATAATACCTGTTACCGCAGAGCCGAGCATCCTTTCCCGCGTGAAGATACTTATGCCGTCTTTTACCTGGATGTCTTCTTCAAGCCGGACTGTAAGTTTTGTGTTCCCTTTTGAACGGGAGAGGTCCAGGACTTTTCCGAGGAATGCTCCGTAGTTTGAGCTGTATTTGGGATGGGACACGCCTTTTTCCCCGAGGATGAAGCCCCGCGTAAAGCCCCTGTAAAAAAGTTTTGCAAGCTTGGCTTCCCTTGCTTCAAGCTCTTCCTTTGTCGGGTTTTCTCCGGCCCTGCAGATGTCTTCGACTGTAGCTTTGTAGGCAGCGGCACTTGCAGTCACGTACTCGGGCTTTTTCATCCGGCCTTCGATTTTGAGGCTTACGACCCCGGTTTTTACTATCTCCTCAAGCCCTGTGAGCGTGGAAAGTTCGGCACAGCTTATGGGGTAACTGCCTCCTATATGCCTTTCGTCAATTTCCCTGCCGTTTACCAGGAAAATGTATCTGCGCCGGCAGGGCTGGGCACAGGCTCCCCTGTTTGCGCTCCTGTCGTGCAGGAAACTGCTGAAAAGGCATTTGCCTGAGTAGGAATAGCAGAGGGCTCCATGGACGAAGACCTCTATACCCACTTTTGAGTGTTCCACAATATCCTTTACCTCGGCTGTGGTAAGTTCCCTGGAAACTATCACTCTTTTTGCACCCAGCCTTGCTGCAAAATCCACTCCCTCTTTATTGTGGATAGTCATCTGCGTGCTTGCGTGGAGGTCCAGGTCAGGATAGATTTCCTTTAAAAGCCTGAGAAGCCCGAGGTCCTGCAGGATAATAGCATCGGTTCCGGCTGCGTATGCACGGTCCACTATTTCAAGGGCATGCTGCAGTTCTTTTTGTTTGATCGGGATGTTCAGGGCAAGGTAAACAAGGACTCCGTGTGAGTGAGCCAGGTCAACGGCAGTTTCCAGGTCATCAATGGTGAAGTTTTTGGCTCCCTGTCGGGCATTGAATTCGCCAACTCCAAGATAAACGGCATCTGCTCCTCCCTTGATTGCGCCAAGCAGGGCTTCGTTATCGCCGACCGGGGAAAGGATTTCCGGGGGGTTGCAAGAATAATTTTTGTCAGACATATTAGATCAGGGGTATTTTTCTTAAGATAACTGTAATTTCTGGTGAATGGAAAATTTCGGTAGCTGAAAAGCTATGGTAACTGTAAAGAAAAAGGCTTACGCAAATCAATTCAGAGCCGGTTTAAAACATAAAGGTGCTTCTCGCATAAAAAATGGATGGTGAAATCCGGAATGTCAACAAAGCATGCCAGTCTCCAGTGGTTGTTTTTTAATGGCAGTTGTGCGAGATATTTAAATTATCTCAAGCCGGATATTTAATTAAATCTGGCTTTCTTACCCCTCAAAAGTAATATATATTTGACATCTATTAACATATATATTAATTTTCCTGGTGAGGTGAAAATATTGGGAAAAACCTGAAAATCAAAGTTGCTCGTGCAGCGTTAGATATGACGCAGAAGGATCTGGCGGAAGCTGTCGGTGTTACGAGGCAGACGATGAATGCCGTTGAAAAGGGAGAGTATAATCCTACATTGAAATTATGTGTTTCCATATGCAAAGTATTAGGAAAAACCTTAGATGAATTGTTTTGGGAAGACTAAGATATGAATCCGAAATTTGATGAACTTCAAATGCTAAACAGACAAAAAATCGCTTTTCAGACATTGATTTTTACATTGGCGTTAATTTTTGTTGATGGTTTTGTAAAGACTTTTTATATTTGGGCCACCCCAATGGTTGAAGCATTGGTATTATTAAGTATACCCACAGTGTTCTTTACAACGAGAGCGATTATGAAGAATGCTTATTTTGTAATGGGGACCAAGATAAAAAAAGAAATTTGGGGATTTGGTGCAATATGTGCTTTTGGCATCATAATTCTCGCTCAGTCCATATTTTCCGGGACATTAAATATTATTGAGAACGGAATGCTCTCTGATGAAGTTTCATTCCCGATTCTGATACTGACCTACATTTTTATTGTCTTAGCTATGGTCGTGAAAGCAGTACAGGAAAGAAAAGAAGGTAAAAATGTTGATGAGTAAAAATACTACGGATAACGAGCATACAACCGGTTGCTCACGATAAATAATCTGATCAGCAAAACTTTTCTAATTCTGATAATAGCAATACCTACAAGTACGAATTTGTACTGTGGGTATTGCGTTATAGGGTCGTTTACAATATAGGCACTCGACTGATTTGACATAACAGCCTTGAAGTTAATTGTTTTGCTAATATTTCCCTACGACTTACACCTTTTTGTTAGCTTGTTTTCATTGGGGGGTTTTTTCTGATATGTGTCGGTTTTAATGGCGCTCCACAACTTTATTAATTTATTCATCAAGACATATACTGAAACTTATTTAAATAAATAAGTTAAATAGGCTAATAAATATTAGTATTATTTTTAAAAATTCATTATTTTCGGAGGATGCATTTTCCGGTCAATGATACCATGCATGTAAGACTAAGAAATTAATGGGAATAAGTGATTTGGCGGCTGTTGTATATGAAAAGCATACTAATTGTGGAAGATAATCCTTTAATTATGGAACTTGTAAGGACTCTACTGGATTCATTTGGATACGAATCAATAGAGGCTGAGGACGGACCTATAGCCATCAATCTTGTTAAAAAAAATAGAGTGAACTTAATCTTATTAGATATACAGTTACCAGGGATTGATGGGACTGAAGTACTAAAAATTTTAAAGAAAGATCCTGACACGCGTGAAATCCCGGTTATTGCCCTTACAGCCCATGCCATGCAGGGAGATGAAGACAGGTTCTTAAAAGAAGGGTGCAGCGGTTATGTTTCCAAGCCCATCGATATCCAGAGATTCAAATCGATCATAGCAGAGTTAATCGCATGAAGTAAAAAACTTGAGAGCGGGGTCTTATTTTTGCTTTACAAAGACTATAAAGTACTAGATCTTTTCAGAAGTACTTTTGGGAAAAAATCGGATGAGTTGTTGATTATTCTAATCGTGGGCCTTTTCTTTACATCCCTTGCCTCCTACTTTGGCCTTTTTGAATCCATCGTTTTATTTGTTGAAGAATACAATCACCGTAAAATCGGGGGGCTGCTTACTCTTTCGGTCTATCTATCCTTTGCTCTCGGGATTTTTTCCCTGAGGCGCTGGATGGAACTTGAAAAAGCCCTGGTGCTTCAGGAGCAGGCAGAAGAGATCCTCAGGGAGAAAGAGGAAAGATACAGGGCTCTGTTTGAACAGTCAAATGACGCAATCGTGATCCTGAACGAGGAAAAAGTCCTTGATCTCAATAAAAAAGGCCGCACAGCTCTCGGGATAGGCGACGGGGAGCTTGAGAATGTCTCGCTGAGCTCTCTGGTATCCGAAGAATATCTGCCGACAGCCCGGAAAGCCCTGAAAACAACTCTTGAAAATGGGGCTGCACGTTTTGAAATGAAATTTCAGAAACAGGACGGAGATATTATTGATGTGGAAATAAGCTCTTCTTTCCTGAGCCCTGAGGACAGGGAAGTCCAGTTTGTTGTCAGAAACATAACTTCGCGTAAAAAATCCGAAAAAATGGAGCAGGAAAACCAGGAGAGGTTAAAAAAACTAATTGACAACGCCCTCTGCGGAATTTTGCTGGTAGACGCCTCCACACACGAAATTATGGAAGTAAATCAGGCAGCTGAAGAAGTGATAGGGCTTCCGAAAGACAAACTCCTCGGAAATGTCTGTCATAAATTCATCTGTCCTGCTGAGATAAATAAGTGTCCGATAACTGATCTGGGGCAAACTGTCGAAAGGTCTGAAAGAGTACTGCTCAGCAATGGAAGAGGCGAACATTTACCTATCCTGAAAAGTGTGGTACCTGTAAAAATTGGAGAGAAAGAATACCTTATAGAGAGCTTCATCGACCTCTCCGAACGTAAAAAGGCCGAGCAGGAGCTATTGCAGGCAAAGCTTGCTGCTGAAAGTGCCAACCGTGCCAAGAGCGAGTTCCTTACAAACATGAGCCATGAACTGCGGACTCCTCTTACCTCGATAATCGGATTTTCAGATGTGATGCTCAGCGGAATGAGTGGAGAATTCAATGAGCAGAATAAAAAGTTTCTCAACAACATAGCTAACAGCGGAAAACATCTCCTCACCCTCATAAATAACATTCTTGACCTTTCCAAAATCAAAACCGGCGAGATTGAACTGGAACTGGAGATTTTTTTAGTGTCCGATGTATTTAACGATATCAGGGCTGTAACCTCGGCTCTTGCCCTGAAAAAGGATATCTCAATGAAATTTAATGTAGAGCCTGAGCTTACAATCTATGCTGACAGGATACGTTTTAAGCAGATAATCTACAACCTTATGAGCAATGCAATAAAATTTACACCAAAAGGTGGATCAGTAGACGTTTCAGCCGCAAAAACAGGGGACTCTGTCAGGGTCAGTGTTTCGGATACCGGGATAGGAATCTCAGAGGAAAACCAGAAACTCCTTTTCCAGCCCTTCAGGCAGGTAGATTCCAGTATCAACCGCCAGTATGACGGTACAGGTCTCGGGCTGGCTCTGGTCAGGAAGTTCGTAGAACTCCACGGGGGCAGGGTCTGGATTGAGAGCGAAACTGGAAAAGGCTCGACTTTTACATTTGAACTACCTTTGAAATACAGGAAAATTCCAGAAACATGCGTAAACGGTTCAGGCATTTCTAATAAAACGGTCCCACTGACAGCCGAAAAGGAAGAAGCCTTAAAGTCAGAAACCTTAAAGCCAGAAACCTTAAAGCCAGAAACCTTAAAGCCAGAAGCCTTAAAGCCAGAAACAAATGATAAAACTGGGATTCCGGTAATGACTCCGGTAATTATAGAGCCTTCCGGAGCCACAGGAGACGAATCTCTTGTGCTGGTTGTTGAAGACGACGAAATGGCAAGGGAGCTTCTAATTATTACGCTTTCGGAGGCAGGATACAGGGTTGCTTCGGTTTCCAGCGGGAAGGAGGCTCTTTTGCTCGCCCGTAAACTGAAGCCTTCTGTAATTACTCTTGACATAATGCTGCCAGGGATCAATGGCTGGGATATCCTGAAAAACCTGAAAGAAGACTCTGCAACAGCCAGCATCCCTATCCTGGTCATTTCCATGAATGACGACAAAAATTGCAGTATTCTATGTGGTGCATTTGACCATCTGATTAAGCCTGTGGAAAAAGGCCATCTCCTTTCCAGCCTGCGGAGAGTAAAAGTAACAGGGGCTGCAAACTCCTCTCCTCAAATTCTAATTGTAGATGATGATCCGGCTATAGTTGAGCTCCTCAGTTCCATTATAGAGAAGGAAGGATATGAGCCAGTCTGCGCATACGGGGGTAGGGAAGCAATCGATAAAACTGTAACCAGCCGACCGGATGCAATTCTCCTTGATCTGATGATGCCGAAGTTTACGGGTTTTGACGTCATAAAGGCTCTTAAAGAAAATCCGGAGACTGTAGATATTCCTATCATCGTATGTACCGCAAAGGACCTGAGCTTTGAAGATAAGGAGCTGCTCAACAAGAATGTCTCTTATGTTATGCAGAAAGGAAACATAAGCAGGGAAATACTTTTGAGCGTACTGGATAGGATCGAGGATGGAAAATTCAAAAGCAGGCTGAAAAACCCTTCATCCTAACCCTTCATCCTCCCCTTTAATCCTCACCCTTCATCCTAACCTTTAATCCTCCCCTTTAATCCTCACCCTTCATCCTAACCTTTAATCCTCCCCTTTAATCCTCACCCTTCATCCTCACCTTTAATCCCAACCTTTAATCCCAACCTTTAATCCCAACCTTTAATCCTCACCCTTCATCCTCACCTTTAATCCTCCCCTTTAATCCTCACCCTTCATCCTCACCTTTAATCCCAACCTTTAATCCCAACCTTTAATCCCAACCTTTAATCCCAACCCTTAATTCTATTAGAAGCAGGAGCAGATTTCAATGATCTGCTAGCTCTTTTTTCTTAAGGAAGTTCAGGGTTGCTTCTGCATATTTCTACGGGAAAGGGAGTCCTTATTCAGCCATATGGTCCTGAAAGGTTTCAAATCTCTTTAAGTTTTCTAATTTTAAGTTTCCGAATTTGTTTGAATATCTCTGTCGATCTCCGAACATGGGAATTCAAACACATGACTGTTTTGTCAAACACATGACTGTTTTGAGTTTTATAAATCGAGTTCATACACTTTAAGAGAATGGATTATTTTTAACAGAACACTTATATATATATGTAAGATCATTAAACATATCTAAATTAAACGTTATACATATTAAGTTTAGAATATTTTTAAACTTTCTGGAAAATATATAGTTTCTCATATTTTTTGCATATAGTTTTTCAGATAGAGGCCGATAAAAGTCGTTTTTGGTCTCAGGATAAGTAACCTGGTAAAACAGGAGAGAATGTGAATGTATAAATATGGCATAAATATTTAGCGGCGCGTAAATATCAGTTGGTCAGACTAACTATCTGATTATTGGCTAATTTGCTTTGTTTATATTCCCATAAAATCTCTATTGAGGATTTCTATCTGATATTTCTATTCAGAATTTCCTATCCGGAATTTCTATTTAGAATTCTCTATCAAGGATTATCTATTTCGATTGAATCCGTGTTTACCAGTTAAAATATGATGAAGCTTTGTAAAAATTTAATTGTATTGCAGAGATGTAATACAAAATGACCCTAAGAATAATACAACCCTCAGAATGTATGCAATGATTGGTTTAGTACAGGCAGATAAATTAATTCTGCAAAAAACAGCTACACCTTCGATTTGCATATTTTCCGAAGCTTCATCCGGAACAAAAAATGTCTTTATAGCAACCATTCAAAAAAGTTGATCGACGTTGTCTCAATTTTTTAAAAGAATCCAAAACCCCAAAAAAGTATAATGTTACCGATCTCGCTTTGCACAGGTCCTTCTTAAGAAAAGCCCTGGCTTTTCTCTATCAGGAAGGGCTGGAAATTCGGCTTCACGCTCCCGTAATACCGGTTTTGCAGCTTGCGGAGGCCCGGATATGGTAAGTGACGAAGAGATGAGGTCCGGGAGTATTTTGAGTTTGTTCTTGAAGTTTGCCCTTCCGGCAGTTGTGGGAGTTGTCATTGCAGGAATCCAGGGCATAATCGACGGTTTCTTTATTGGAAATTTTGTCGGAAGCCAGGGACTTGCAGGCATTACCCTTACATATCCCCCTTATTTGATTATAATTGGAGCTGGCATAATTATAGGAATAGGCTCGTCCAGCCTTACAGCTCTGGAACTTGGAAAAGGCAATACAAAGGGAGCACTGGATATAGTGAACAATGCTTTTCCTTTATGCCTTCTTGCAGGAGCCATTTTTACCATAGGCGGGCTTATATTTTGCAAAACCTCTATCAGTCTCCTTGGAGCCAGCGGTACTGCCCTTAACTTTGCCCGCGAATATCTTCAGATTATCTTCCTGGGTTCTGTCTTCATGACCCTTAATATTGCCCTCGAACCTCTCGTAAGGAATGACGGAAAACCGAAGCTTTGCATGAACATAATGGTTGCCGGAATCGTTGTAAACGTTGTGCTTGACTACCTCTTTGTCATGCGTATGGGAATGGGAATGTCCGGTGCTGCCATTGCAACAGTAACTGCCTTTGCTCTGTCTGCATTGATGCTCATGTATTACCTTTTCGGCAGCGAGGCAAAGTTGAGACTTCAGCTTAAAGCAATGAGATTAAAAACCGGAATTGTGCTGCGGATCCTTAAAGCAGGTACGCCGTCCTTTGTAATGCAGATCTCACTGGCTCTTGTGCTCTTTGTTCATAATTACATGCTGCTCATATACGGCTCCGAGCTTGCGGTCTCAGCTTACGGTATCATAGGGTATGTCCTTTCAATCTTCTACATGCTCTTTGAAGGAATAGCCCTTGGTGTGCAGCCGATTATAGGTTTCAATTACGGGGCTGGCTACTATGAAAGAGTTTCGAAGACTCTGAAACTGACAATGCTTTCGTGTATCCTCGTCGGAGCTTTAGGATTTCTGTTTATCTACTTCTTTTCCGAGAACGTAGTACGGATTTTCAACCGGGACGACTCCGAACTTCTGAAAGTTACGCTTCGAGGAATGAACATTTTTATGTTCTCTTTGCTTGTTGAAGGCACAGTGCTCCTCACTGCCATCTATTACCAGTCAATAAACAGGGTCAAAGCTGCACTCTTTATCCATCTAGGAAAGATATTCATTTTCCTCTTTCCCCTGCTGTTCATTCTGCCCCGTTTCTTCGGGCTCGACGGTGTCTGGTCTGCAGCGCCGGTCACAGAATATATTATGATGGTAGTGGTGCTGGTTATGCTTTCAAAGGAGTTCAAGCTCCTCAAGAACAACGGAAAGACAGGGATCAGGCAGCAGCCAGCAGATACAAAACATGTAGTGTCGGTGTCCAGAAACAATGTAAAGACAGGGAGTGAGGAGAGTAAAGGGGTTGTTACTTTCAGGCACGCTGAAAAAGTGGATACCTTGTGAATCAGTCTTTCAATGGTATTTTATATGCCTGCGGTTTTGACGAAGGGGTAGAAATCCCCTTACCATCCCGTAAAGTAAACCTGTAATAAAGAAAAATTCAATCCGGTCTGGACTCCGAAGTATATCGCTCTCCCACAGGGTTTAAGAAGAGTCTTGCCCTGAAAGATATTGCAGCCCTGGTCTCAGGGATGAAAGACCTTTTTTAAGGATACTTCAGGCCTGAGGGTCAGGACAGTTAACACCAGCCAGGCAGCTGGCTGAGGTCCTGGCTGAGGTCTTCCTCATAATATTCTTCATCTTAGTCTTCCCTGTCCAGCTATTTCTTCAAACTTATCCAGCACTTTAAACATGAATTTCTTTGTCTCAGCCAGATACTTCTCCTGTCCGAGCATTTCCTCTTTTTTCTGGATAAACGGTCCGTTTCCTGATTCTCCCCCAAACCGCATGATCATTGATTCAACCCTTTCTTTATGCACTTCCGGGTGAAATTGAAGTGCCACAGCCCTGTCGTTATAAATAAATCCCTGATTTTTGCATCCTTCGCTCCGGAAAAGATGCACAGCCCCGGCTGGAAGGTCAAAGGTTCTGGAATGCCAGTTGAAAACTGTGATTTCTTCCGGCAGCCCCTCCAGAAATTCAGGTTTATTTCCCTCCGTCCGGACCGCCTTTACAGGAAACCAGCCCATTTCCCTGTGCCCGTTTTCATAGACGCGGGCGCCGAGGACGTCTGCAAGTAACTGGGCACCGAGACAGATCCCGAGCACAGGCTTTCCTGCTTCGATTGCCTGTTTTATGAAGGCTTTTTCGTCTCTTAGCCAGGGGTTTTCTTCGTAATCGTAGATTCCCATAGGACCGCCCATGATAATGAGGAGGTCAAAAGATTCAAGCGAAGGTGGATTTGTGATTTTATAAAAGCGGGTTGACTCAAGAGGGTGGTTTTTAGTTCTGGAGTATTCTTCTACGGTGCCGAGGGTTTTGAGGGCGGAGTGCTGGAGGACGTGGATTTTCATAAGAGATCTTTCCTCAGTTTTTAAATAATTAGTTTGTTTTGCCAATCTTCCTGAAGACTCTCAATTTCTTTAAGCACATTGGAGTGAATAAAACTAATATTTTTTTGAATGCCTACTACCTTTAAAAGTAGTTCATAAGCATTTTGATCATCTTTTACTATATTTTGTAAATCTTGAAAGCGTCTTCCTATAATATCTATGATACAAACCCTGCCGTTTTTATAAGAGTTTTTGCTATTACAGACAGAGACCGCAAACAAGACAAAAACGAATTCTTCACGCCTATCACCTGTATCCAAACAATCATTACCGAATTCGTCTTTGATCAATTTTCTGACCTTTTGTTCAAAATTAGAAGGTATATCCTCTGCACGCAGATTTTCAATAATCTCTTTTAATGAATTTACTTCCACTAGATAATCTTTTAAATATTGAGCTATTTTTATAGCATGTCTGTTAAAAATTTTGTCTTTCTTATAAACCACTCTAATATCTTCGTCCTCTAATTTGAAAACACCAGAATTGATCAGAAAATCAACGAAACATTTTTCATCTAATACACTAATGGCTCGATTTTTTTCTAATACTGTGTAATTATCGCTTTCAGTGCAATCTTTGGATTTTTTTAGCAAGATTATTAGAGGTTCCAGAACTTTTTCATCAATTTCTTTTGCCTTTTCTCTAATGTTACTTTTCTTTATCCTAGAATCCTGAAATAACATGCCACCAAAAAAAGAAAAAACAGAGAAGATAAATGAAACTGTAAACTCTATTTGCATAATATTCTCAAAGTACCATATACTTGATAAACTTTCATTTTTTATCTTATGTCAAATTCAACTTTCATTTTTTTATAAATCAAACTACTGTTCTTGACTTAATGAACTATACTTTAGAACTAAACAGTTGAACTGATAAATTAATAATACAACGTTTGTTGTATGATTTTAGACCTATGTTCGTAAGCCTAAGGTTAAATATGAAATCCATAAATAATGACTTTATAACTTGATGCCGGAAAGTGTTTTTTCGATTTACAGCGAATATAAACGCCTCCGCCAGCTTGTCTGGCGGTCCTGTAAAAAAAGAAAGAAAATTGAGACTAATGAGAAAATATTTAAAAGAAGTATTTTTCAGATAGTTTTAGCTTTTTATTTGCCCCTTGACAGGGTTTTGGTTTTTTCACTTTTTGGCTTTTTCAGCAATTTTTGCGTCTCTTTTTATCCCCTTTTCTTCTTTTCATTTTTTTGGGCAGGCCGCTCTCCTGCGTCGAGCGTGACAGAAACGACATGATACGCTGAATAACGCTGCACAGGTTAATATTCAGGCTCCATAATTTCAAGCCCGCTTTTTGTTCCCACAGATAAATCCATAGGATAACCCACAGGTATTCAACCGAAATAAGTTTATTTATATTTCAGGATGTAGTTGTAAAAGATGACCAGGAATGAGACTTGACATTATAATCCGCAGTTTTATGATAGCAGTTTTAATTTCGCTTATAGCAGTACTTCTGGAGTCGGCTTACTACGGACTGCGTACAAGGACGTATTCCGCCAGTAATGCTGCTTATTCTATTACCAGTCCTTTTATCAATAATTTTTCAGGTATAAGCAGCCCAACAAATACGGCATTAATCGCTATTATATTCGTTTCCAGCTTCTTGATAGCCTTAAACCTGATATCTAAAAGAGAAAGAGCATAATAAGTCACAAAACACTGGTTGAAGGGCACATTCGCTTTGAACTGTTAGTTTTAGCTCTGAGGGAACCCTATCAAATAATTCCGGAAGCACCAGGACATCAAAGTTCATCTATGCTCACAAACTTTTCTTTCTTTTCATTTACTATTTTTTGACCGTATTCTGCGAACCGATTTCTGTTGTGTTAGGTGATCAGCTTCTCAATAAAAGTTACTCGGAGCTTGATTAACTGCTATTTACAACCTGCCAGATTCGTTTTGATAACTCTGAATACTGAGTTTTTGGGTCACTGGTTTTCAGAATGAAAGAATTTGCACCATTTTGCATTGCCTGGTGCATAAGTTCTTCTCCAACTCCCGTAAATAGAATAAAAGGAATGTTGATTCTCTTATCACGGATAGTCCTTAGGAACGTGATACCATTCATAACAGGCATATCATAGTCCGAGACTATCACATCATAGGAGTCTTTCTCTAACATCTTGAGAGCTTCTCTTGCAGAATCCACAGTATCGGAGGGTATATCGTGGAAAACTTCTAAAAATATCTTTGATAGCTCTAAAAATGAGGGATCGTCATCTACAATCAATACTTTCATGGGGGTTCTCCTTGCGGTTAAAACTCAGTCTCTGAGATAATATTCAAAAGCTTATAATCGATTGTGAATTTTAATACCTTTTCACACTTATATTAAATTACTTAAGCGAAAAATTTTCTCAAAACAAAAAAAATATTCAGATTAAAAATTTCAAAATTAGTATAGGGTTCTATATTTATCCATTACCACAACGAAGAAAACAATCACGAACAAAGCTAAAATAAGAGGATAGTAAAATTTCATATGATTGACTATATCACCAAAAGTGACTTCCCGTTTTTTTATGATAACCTGACCGTGTAGTAACGAAAACAGCGAAGTTTAACAGCGCATTTTCGAGAGACACCTTTATCGAAAAGCTGGAATACCGTAGAAATTTCCGCAAAGTTGTAAAGTGCAGGGATTAACCCCTGCTCTAATGTCTCACAGGGTATGAGTTAATAAGGCATTAATAAGATAGGTTGTGATATGGTGCAGCAGTACGAAGAAGCGATTGAGCCCAAGCTCAAACCTGAGTACATGGCAAAGCTGGATCGGATCGAGAAACAAGATGCGGTAGTGATCGGCTCCCCATCCGACTTCCGAAAACGATACGGCATTTGATATAATGTACACGGTTATTACACCCACTTTCCGCAGATGTCCTTTCAATTTTCACAATTTTTACTGCTATCGTTTTGTCTGAAAACTACTCAGGTTATTCAAATATGTGTTTTTGAAATATCCCATGTGCTGTCTCTTATACACATCTGACGCTGCCGACGAGCGATCTAGTGTA
>NZ_JJQL01000094.1:0-5945 GCF_000979975.1 Methanosarcina sp. 1.H.A.2.2 | reverse complement strand
GCAGATGTCCTTTCAATTTTCACAATTTTTACTGCTATCGTTTTGTCTGAAAACTACTCAGGTTATTCAAATATGTGTTTTTGAAATATCCCATGTGTTTTTGAAATATCCCGCAATTTTCGACCTTTTGCCTTCATTGAAAACTTCCGGCACTTATTTCCAGAAGCTTCAGTTGAGATAATAACTGCAGATTTTCGACTAATTCTCCAAAAACGATAACAAGAAAAATGTTATTTTTTTGAAGACATCTGCGGAAGGTCGGATTACAATCCAGTCTCGAATTTCTAAGAAAAATCTGAAGTTTTTGTTAGCTATTAACCGGATCTTTAATCTCCTGCCCTGCAAGTTTTACTATCTAAAACATTAAACTTAGTCACAAAGCCGAAAGTGCTTAATTTTGTACTTCAAATGCGTAAGTCCTACTTAAGAAAAGAGCTATAATGAGCTTGAAACTTTTTACGTCAAAATATTTTTTGCTTGAAAACAATTTTTTGTATAATTAATTTAATATAATTTATACTCTTAATTATGTACTGGAGTTGGGGAATAAAGGGGTATCATCAAAATAAAAGAACCTCCTGGAGGTCGCTGATTCTTCTTCGAATTAATTTGCTTGGGGGAGCATAATATTCGAAGAGACTGTATTGGGGGATACAGTAGATTCAGCGCCTCTGGGCTTCTTCTTGCATTACATATCCTGAAGATTCTCACCAAATTTGATGATGAAAATTCAAGAGGTTTTATTTCTGTCTAACAGATCAGCGACTAAATCAGAGTCATTATAAGTGGTTAAAATTTGAATGCTGTTTGTATCTCTTTTCTCTGATAACCCTTCTAAGGGGTTTAGGATTTTGATTGCGGGCTCTTTGCTTTGAATAACATTCTCTTTTACTGTAACATCATTGCGTACTGTAGGCTTGACAACTCTGCCTTTAAACAATTCTGTAAGCGTTTCATCCTCGAAGTGTCTTCAACATTTCATTATATATTTAAGCAATTCTTTGATGGAAAAAGACCACCTGAAAGAAGCTCCTGGAATAGGGACTTGTCCAGATGGTCGCAAAAAGCAGAGATAAGCCCGAAAGTCGGGAATAAAACTCCAAGAAAAACAATTGAGTCCTGGATGTTGAAATGTGAAATTCCTGAATATAGCATATACAGTAGGCAGGGTCACGATACAAAAACTTCTCTATTGCACTATCAAAGTATTTCTTTCACCGATTACGAAATGAGATTTATTAAGAAGCGATTGACAGAGTGGGGTATATTGAGTTCATAAGAGCTTGAAAACGAGATTGAAAATTTCTTGTAAGAAACTGTAAAATAACAACAAATTGTGGCGGATATGGCGCTACTATCCGTCACTGCATATTGACTATTATTTAATTATATACTTTCTTAATCATTTTTATAAGTCCATCTCTGTCAATTAAATCAATATCATTGGCTTCAGCTAATTGTTTGGCAGAATTTGTAAAATAACTATTTGTAACTACCATACCCTCTGTACATTTGTAAAAACCTTTTGAAGCTACAACTTCCTGTACTGCACCATTTGAGACCTTACCCGAGTATCGTTTGATCTGTACAGCGGTTTTTGTTCTGTTTTTTGATGTTAGAATAAGATCTGCACCTTGATCACCTGATGATTTAGTACGATAGACTGAATATCCCAACTGTTCACAAACATGTTCCATAAACACTTCAAATTCATATCCTCCCATCCCATCTATCTGAGCTAATATTACATTTATATCAGTTAATCTGTTTCTTTTTAATCTTTTTTGTTCTGCCCTTTTTTCTAAAGCTTTCAACAAATTCTTCCATAAATATCCTAAACTTTTAAGAATAGTCTTTAGAAAACCTTCTAATTCGTACCCTTGCCGCCCATCTATCTTAGCTACATTTATATCTGTTAATCTGTTTCTTTCCGGTCTTTTTTGTTCTGACCTTTTTTCTGAAGTTTTCAACAAATTCTTCCAGGCGACTTTTGAACGAATTATTTGTTCTTCGGGATTCCATAAAAAAGCAAAATTTAAAAATATAATTGTCATCAAGAGGAAAAATATGCCTGCTACCGGCAAGCTTACTGTGATCAATAACCCAAAGATTAAACTAATCGATGCTACTATAAAATAAGTTATATACAGGACAACGTGTGAAAATTTTGGTTTGTCAGGGGCTATTAGAGTGCTAACTTCAAATTTAAAAATAATTATTGCAATTGAAATGCAAACTAAACTTCCCCCAATCAAACTCTGTGACAACATGCTCAAGCCCATAAATATAAAAATTGAGCCTAATATAAAATAAGCTATTTTTCGGGGTAAATTTGAAAACTTTAGTTTTTGTTGGGGTGCGGGAGTACTAACTGTTGGATTATCTGCTAGAGTATTATCTTCTAATGAAATTGGTACTGCACTTACATCTGAGGGGGTTGTTAGAGTACTTTTATCTACAACTGACGAAGAATCTTCCATTTTTTTCGGTCCTCTTTATAAAAAGTAATTATAAAAATAGAGAATAATTTAAAAAGCTTTTCCTTTTTAAAATACAGTATTTAAATAAATCATCCATTATAATAATTAGTGGAAACATTTAAAGTTATAGAAGCTAAAAAGCCTTTATGCAATCTTGGCAACCTTATTTATCCAAATTTTTAATAATGCATTTCCCTTATCGTTGGATATAATCTCTGATTTTATCACATTATGTATTACATTTCTTTTTAGGGGAAATTATTCTTCAGGTAAAGCTGCCTTGCAAAATAACTAGTGGTATCAAAAACAAAAGTTCATTTTCTTTTGAATATCCAATATTCCTCTAAGAGCTTGTCTGAAAACTAGTGCTTAGATTCCAAAATAAGTCCCTTGATTAGCGGGAATTCGTGACCATTGAATAGATTCGAACGTCAAGTTTTATGAACATACTTCGGAATCGCAGCTAGTAATTGTCCGCTATATATTAATTGTCACCTGAGATCCTCGCTCATAAAAAGCACTATTTGAAGCCCCACTCAAGCCTTTCTTGTTACTATGATTTTACTGGTTGACGGGCTGCATGTGTGGCTTATAACCAGTGCCTGCAATAGCTCTAGCACAGGCGGACCTGCTCAGACTATTGGAAGCATTTCATAGATGAGAATATCAACTAGTTTTTAAATTTTCTTCTTGGCAGAATCATACTTTCATAGGCGTTGAACTAAACGTTCTATAGTTTCTTTGCATTTTTCTCTTTGTTCTTTGGACACTTGAATTGTTTCATTATATACTATGTATACATTTCTAACCATCTTGCTAAGAGGAATTCCTTGGTTGGCAGCTACTACACCAGCACTATTAAAGTCACGAAGTTCGGAACTATATGCTTTTTCAAATTCCGTTTGGTCTTTTAAGAAACGGTTAATGGGATTAAATCTATCTGGATGTTTAGTATATTCTTCATACATCTTTGATATCGCTTCATTTGACAATGCTTTAAATGCGTGAGCTGCACCTTTTTGTTGAGTGAAACGATTGCCTAATAATAATGCAATTTTAGGTCTCTCAATACCTAGACTATCAACTTTTGCCGCAAATGTATAGTTCCCGTAAACAGGATGAGGTGTTTCTGTTCCCCATATTAGATTAAACAATCCCGTAATCGCAAAAATAGAAGAATCATCAGCATTTATTGGAACTAAAAGTTCTTTTCCTGCCAATATTGCCATTTGAGTGTATATCGAAAAACTCGGATTTGTATCAATAAAATATGTACAAGGTCTTTCTGGATTAATCGACATCTCTGTTATGTTTTTGAGTATCGCATGTATTTTTTCCCAAGGTTTATCCGAGGTAGATAAAGGTATTTCATTCGCTCTTGCTGCGAGTAATGGAGCAATTAATTCTAGATTTCCATCTCCTGATAATAAATATAAATTAGAAGGAAGTCTATCATTCATTTCATGAATATTGACAATATATTCTTTTAAATCTTTAACAGTTGCAGCCGACGTATCAGTTATATAACCAACTACAGTTTTTGGTGATTTACTTTCAATTAATGACTGTAAATTTCTCTCTCCAGTCTGCCCTCCTCCCATGAGCATCATTGAAACATTCGCTTGAGGGCACATATCAATAACCATAACGTCACGATCGGGGTTCATCTCCGCATAGACGGAGGCAATATGAAAAGATATTGTGCTCTTTCCAACGCCCCCTTTGTTATTCCAGATTACATAGCTTTTAGTATCCATTTTATCTCCTTATGAAGTGGTATCTAAACTTTACGAGAGATTAGGCATGGCATACATGCTGTAAAATTTAATTATATGTGTAATTTCATAATGTATAAGTACTATTTATCTAATTCTTTATCATTTTATTATCCTTTTGTATTATTTGATAATCCTAAGTAAATCTCTTGAAGCTATACATATATGAGACTTGAAAGCAGAATTGTAGGAAGCTTGGATGCATATATTAAGCCTAAGCCTTTTAGTTTTTGATACCTACTTCTTTGCATTTTTGAACTTAGTTCTTGGTCATGTAGGAATATATCATAGCTGACCGAAAATCAACTAGATATGCAAAAATAGTTAAGAAAAACATACCAAAATTTAAACTGCAAATGCCGTGTTCGTATGAATGATGAAGTGGATTTACCTTTTGAATGGGAACTTGAAATTGAATCTTCTGATATTAACACACATAGGAAATTATCAATTCTTAGATACGAAACTAAATGCTCTTTTAACTTAGAGCAAATTAGTCAACATTTTAAAAGAAATAGGCTAAAATTTGGTCGTGACTTTGGATGTATTGATGACATAAAAAATGAACAAAGTATTCATTTGCTGTTTGCTAAAATGGGTGATCTGCGTCATTCAAGTGCTATATTTGATTCCAAAACAAAAGAATATTTGTCGAGTACTTCTTTTAAAATAAAAAATTTAATAGTTTCTACTATACATGTTGACAATTTTCAAGATGAGACTAACAATCTTAATTTACTTGTTTTCAATGGTGGAGGTACAAAAAACGAGCGTCTTTTTGCGCAATATAGATCTATTTTAGCAGACTCTCAGCCAAAGCAATTGGAATTTGATGAATATGAGTTAAGGAATTTATGTTTTGATAAATTTGAAAGTAACTTATCTGAAATCAGCTTTAACCCTGTAAAAGAACCAGGTTTTGGAAACACCCAGCAAGCGGAATATCAATCAGAACGAAGGAGTATATTAGATCCAAACGCTGAAAAAATAAAAGAGCTTAAGGATAGCAATAATATAATTATAACAGGCTTCAAATCAAGTATAATCTCTAAGCATGATAATTTAAGTAAAGAAGCTGAAGTAAGATTTACAATAAATAGTACTGGCAAAATTGAATTAGAATTTCCCAAACTTGCATGGATTGACGTAGAACCAAATAAAAAAATTGAGATTAAGTTCTATGAATTTGCGAGAAAAATATATGACGAGATTGTTAGCAAAGAATTGTACAAATTATCTACTAAATATGGAATTGCACCCAGTCAAAAATTAATCACTTCATTCCGCGGTGTCTCTAATGAATGAAGTTGATGAAATTTCATCCATATTTAATGGAATTTTGGAAGGTAAGTATGAAGGATTTTATTTAGACTCATCTCTTTTTAGGCTAGAAGAAATCATATCATCTAATAAAATATCATATAGCTATCTAGTCATTGACAATGCATTAGATATAGCAGAAAGAGATTTTGAGTTTTATACTAGAATAATGAATTGGACCATCAAGAATTCAACAATATACCTCTCATATTTTTTTATGAAATCTGCACTACAATTGCTTAATAAAAAATGTAATGGGAGATTAAGTATATAGCCCCCTCTTTACTTCGTTACTCAGAGAAAGCTTGTAATTCCTTCCTTTCTTTAATGCCGTAATTTACAGTTATCCCCACTAAAAGTACAGCTAAAG
>NZ_JJQL01000098.1:0-31345 GCF_000979975.1 Methanosarcina sp. 1.H.A.2.2 | reverse complement strand
TGTGCATAAAAATTCAAAAATTCAATAGCAAGTTACATTATTTACAGTTTTCCAATAAAAATACCTGAATAATAATCCGAGATCTGCGGAAAGTCTGTTTCAGTACGGTAATGATATATTCCCCAAGGTTGTCCCTGACGACGTTCAGGATGTCAAACTCAAAGAAAGACTCAACGGTCTGTTTCCTGAAGAAATTAACGGCAAGCATCGGGATCACAAAGAACCCTAACAGCAGGTTGACAATGTTCCCCAGGGTTTCATTAACATACATTGTAGCAAACAGTACAACTGTATATGCAATGTAGAAAGGAAGAGACTTCAGGAAAACCATAAACCCGAGTTTCAGGTCTTCCATAAAATCGAGTTTAATAAGCCCCTCATACCTGCCCTCAATAAATTCATTAACGAGCCTTACAACGTAGCCGAAAAGTGCAAGCCACCCTATTATGGGAATAAATAACAAGAGTATGTAAAGAAGCCTTTGCGGCACTTTGAATGGATATTTAACAGCTTCAGAAAAAGTTATGGTTTCTATAATAATCACCAGATATAGTCCTATTTTGTAAGTATATAAAACTTTGTAAAAATAAAACCAGAGAAATATATAAAGTCACATAAACTAGTTTACAAAGATACGGTCCCCGGAAAAGTAAAGCCGAGAAGTAACAATCAGGAAGTATAAGTAAACGAAAATCAAGATATAAGTAAACGAAAATCAAGATATAAGTAAACGAAAATCAAGAAAAATGGAGATACTTACTGTAAAAGCCCGTTCGTAACTGAGCTAATCCCAAAACCAGCTTTGTTCCCAAATCATTAACGTTTTTAGGACTGTTTTTCTATGAGCAAAAACTCGATTAAATGTTTGAAATAAGGGACTTGGAGACGTCATTTTGAGTTTTGGGATTAGCTTAATGTATGTGTGTAAACAGTCTGAATTTGATTTTTGAAATGGAAAGCTTTCAGATATGGGTTTTTTCTAACCCCTCCGGATCTTTGCATAAATTTGTTGAGATGAAAAACTTGCCCCGGTTATTTTTTCTTTTTATCTTTTTCGAGCATTTTCTTTGCTTCCTTATCGCCGGAAGAAGCTTTTTTCTGCAGATTTTCCATTTCTTTGCGAGCTCTGGAGTTAGAGATCTTTTCCATATCTTTCTTAGCCATTGCCATATAACAAACCTTCAGCGAGACTGCTTATGCAACCTCTTCGTAATGTTCATGCAGCTTCAACTATATTATATATTGCTGCAAGTATGGCGCATAAGTGTTGAAAATATTTAATAGTTTCTGTCCGGAAGGAAAAACGCAAATAAGGCAGATTAAAATAAGAAAAATGAAGAAACTGGATAATGAGAATATCCAGGACTAGACTTAAAAAGAAGGGTTTTGGAATATACATTTACGGATTAACTGCATTGGGTCATAGAATCAGGGATTTTCAAGCCCTATAAGCATAAATATCCCTATTAAGAACAACAGAATCGGAAGGAGCACAGCTACTGCAGCCCTTTTTGTGCTAATGTTATGGACATGCTTTCCCCCAATGGTTTGCAGATAGGGTGTGTAAATGATGGAATGAAAAACAGGTACGGAATCAAATATTCCCGGAGCCTCGGCATAGGCAACAAGTCGGTAAGTCCCCTGATAGCTGCCAGTGCCTCCAACAAGTCTGAATAAAATATGGAGTATTGCTCCATAGATAAAGTTCAATAAAATAACACCAATTACTAGCAAGAGAAGGCCGGACAAAAAAGAAACGTTGCCTGCTTCCCATATTACATCCAGGTGAGGATCAAAGATCCTGCCGACTGTGGATGTGAGCAAACCTGCAACCAACGTATTCATGGCTGTAAAAACAACAGGATCTGCATAACCTCCTTTTTTTGGCATCTCTCGGAAAAATCGGTCAGGACTGAAAACGACCTCTTTCCATGTATCTATGTAACTCATCTGGAAGACCAACTCCGGCAAATAAAGAGTAAAATATCTTATAAAGGATTCAGTAGCTCGAAAATTTTAGAATATTTGATAATGTAAGCAAGCATTGTGAATAATCTAAATCTCACTACAAACAAAAGAAGTTATATAAGTAATTTATTCAGATATTTTTATCTTTTCCAGACAATTGTTTTTAAGCAGTAACCTCTGACTAAAAATAGATCGAATCTAAAATTGGCTCACCTGCCAGGAGAACATTTTTTCAGGAAAACGAATATAGAAAAGAAAATTGGAATTGATAACTCCCTGCCTGAAAAGATAATCCGAACAGAGAATCCGCACGAAATGAGAGCTGTGCGTCTGCGTAAACGCTATGGTCTGATTTATAAAGCTGAAGAGTGGCGAAAAAGAACGCACGTAAGAAGTGTTTGCAGGAAGTGCGGGGGGTCAAGGGAACTTCTGATCGAAAAGTTTGAGTCTAATTCTAATATTTCCGCTTGAATAAATAATCATTATCAACGAGCATAGTAGATAGGGAGATTAAAAACAGATAAATTACACCGTAATTGAGAAGAGATTTTCGGGACCGGATTTTAGAAATTCCCGGTCCCTCTCACAAATGTAAGACAAAAAGGAAAAAAATTATCAAAGGGTTATTTTTTCTTTTGCTTTGCAAGTTTCTTCTTTGCGTCCTTGCTACCTGCGGCAGCCAGTTTTTCCAGCTCTCCCATCTTTTCTTTCTTAGCGCTCTTCTTCTTATCCATATCTTTTTTAGACATTGCCATTGTATATACCTTCATAAAATTTGGTGAAATCGCAATACCTGTACATGCTACTGAAGTACAGTGCTGAAACAGATACCATCGTAATCTATTATTCTCAGTTTTAGAAGTATTTATCATTTTCCCGCGAAAGGGAAACTCTTTGACCTGGGCGTGAGTTAATGGGTTAGAAACTGGCTTTATAGATCCCAATAAGGGTAAAAATGAGCCAGAAAAGAGGATTTAAGAGAATAATAATTCCCTCCAATCACTCTGATGGGGTTACTGTCCTTCCCTTTCTTTCCTGTATTTGCACATTGCCCTGACGAGGCCCTTGAACGGGGGAGACGGCCTTCCCGGTCTTGACCTGAACTCCGGGTGGAACTGAGAAGCAAAGAAGAAACGCTTTTCAGGAATTTCGGCGATTTCCATCCGGTTTTTGTTTTTGCCGGAAAAGACTATGCCGAAGGGTTCAAGCCTGTCCACGAACTCGGGGTTCACCTCATACCTGTGGCGGTGGCGCTCAACAATATAATTGGTGCCGTAGAGCTTTGTGGCAAGGGAGTCTTCTTTGAGGATGGCTTCGTAATCTCCAAGGCGCATGGTGCCGCCCATATCCGCAACTCCGGTCTGCTCCGGGAGGATGTCAATGACCGGGTAAGGAGTATCTTCATCAAACTCCGTACTGTTTGCGTTATCCAGCTTCGCCACATTTCTTGCAAACTCGATCACAGCAAGCTGCATGCCAAGGCAGATTCCGAGGAACGGGATATTGTTTTCCCTTGCATATTTGATTGCAAGCATCTTACCTTCAGTCCCGCGCCCGCCAAAGCCTCCGGGAATCAGGATGCCGTCAACCTGCATGAGCTTCTCAACCTCTGCAGGATCGTCTTCCAGAGTCTCGGCCTCAACCATCTTGACCTCAACCCTGCACCCATTATCAATTCCACCGTGCTTGACAGCCTCAAGTATACTCAGGTAAGAGTCCTCAAGGTTTGTGTATTTGCCTACAATTGCCAGCTTGACCTCGTCGGTTGTGGACTTCATCCTTGCAACCATCTCTCTCCACCTGTCATCTTCAATACAGGACTCAAGTTTCAGGTGCTTCATGAGCTGGGTGGTCAGTCCCTGTTCTTCAATGACAAGAGGCACTTCGTAAATATCGTCTGCATCATAAGCGCTGATAACCAGTTCCTGTGGCACGTCGCAGAAAAGGGCAATCTTTTCCTTGGCGCTTTCCTGAAGAGGAGTCTTTGATCTTGCAACGATTACTTCGGGGCTCAAACCAAGAGCTCGGAGTTCCTTCACCGAATGCTGGGAAGGCTTGGTTTTCTGTTCGCCCTGAAGGTCTTCCATAACAAGGGTAACGTGGATAAAGACAATATTTTCGGAAGGTTCTTCCCTGTGCATCTGGCGGACAGCCTCAAGGAAAGGCATGCTCTCAATGTCTCCTACAGTACCTCCGATCTCAACAAGACAGACATCAGCCCCGCTCCTGGCTGCAACCTTTCTTATTTTATTTTTGATCTCGTTTGTAATATGGGGAATGATCTGGACGGTCTTTCCGAGGTAGTCTCCTCTTCTCTCCTTGGCGATTACTTCCTGGTAAACCTTACCTGTGGTGAGGTTGTGGTCTCTGGTAAGTTCCGTGTCAAGGAACCTTTCGTAGTTTCCAAGGTCCAGGTCAACTTCACCTCCGTCCCTGAGAACAAAAACTTCCCCATGCTGGTAGGGGCTCATGGTGCCTGCATCAATATTGATGTAAGGGTCGATCTTGATAGCCGTAACTTTATAACCTTTGTTTTTCAGGTTCCTGCCGATGGACGCGATGGTGATGCCTTTCCCAAGCCCGCTCATCACCCCACCGGTAACTACGATATATTTCATGGGTAAGCTTCCTTGATAATTTTTCTAATAGAAGGTTTTAGATCAAAAGATCCCTGTGAACTTTAGACTAAAAAGCAATCAGATGAACAACATATACAAATGATTCACTTCAATTCTTGCGTACGAACACAATACCAATATCTTCATGATATAAAAATTACTCTCTAATTCCAGGAAAAAAGAATCTCAAATCGCAAACGAAAACCAAAGCAGGATTACAGCAAACGATAAACAGAGCAAGCTTACAAAAAAGAACTCATGAAGCTCGATTAAGAATTAAAACAAGAAGGAAATTCAGATAAGCGAGCTTATCTGAGGACCTCAGTTTACTTAGAATTTTATTTTCCTGAAAGTATGATTTTTGCCGATGATATATTTCATCCATTTTAGCCAAATATATTTTATCCGGACTACAAAAGGAGGTCTGAGCCTGGTTTCCCGGAGTTGCTCAACCTTCTTCCATAATTTTTAGCAGGATGTAGGCTATACAGGTCACAAATAGGATTGAGAATAAGAGGGCCTGAGTAAAACTGACACTGAACTGAAGTCCAGCTGGCAGAATGAAGTAAAGGAAGAATAAGAATACAAGCAGTAAAAAACCTCCAAAAGCCAGGGCCAGAGGAAGCCTTTCATTCTGTCCCATACCTTTTCTGGTTCTTTTTCCCGAAGTGGATGAAAGCCCTCCCTTAAAATTCCTCAGGAAGGAAGATGAAAGCCCGCTATATCCGTTTCTGCTTCCGCTTCCTGTCCTCGAACGAGAGGCTTTTATTACAGGTTCCACTACGGAAGGCCTTGAAGAATTTAACTCTTCCGTGTCTTCTTCCCTTTTTGTAGCCTCATCCTTTGAGGGCTCCTGCGGCTTTGCCCCTGCATTTCCTAGATTGACTGGAAAACCTTTCTTTTTCGAGCCGTAACCTGCAGTGATATAAATATGACCCTTTGTAAGTACCCTACCTTCCTGTGGGATTCTTGCAACTGCAGAAACGTATTCTTTCTGGAGCACATAGGGATTGTCCCGCAAAAAAGTGATCTGGCCTTTTAGTTCTTCACTCACTGAAAGGTGGATATGGGTTGGAGACCCGTAGTTTGTAACCAGGATTTCGAAAGTCTGCTCTCCGCCTGGATAAAGAGGAATCTCAATGCTTTCGTTTTCAAACTCAATAGAGTTTATTTCCTGCCGGTTAATGATAACATTCTGGAATATTTGCTCCAAGTTCAACCCTCACATCATTTCCTGAGGTCCGGAGGAAGCAAATTCGGAATCCCCTCATCTATGGGATAATGCTCTTTACAGACAGGGCAATAGAGGGTTCCGGATATGACCTCTTCTTCGTTTTCTTCAACAACGTTCAAAATCAGGTCGCCCTTACATATAGGGCAGGCCAGAATATCCATAAGATCTTTTTTCACAAAAATTCACCATCAAAGCCACTTTTGCGATAGGGGAAACAGAATTTTACTTTTAGTGGGGATATTTAAAGGTCCTGTACTCAAATGATCCTGATTCTTATTTATTCTTCATTCTCAGACATGAGAACCTTATCCTACTATTTACATTTAATTCTTATATATTCGCCAGGGTTATTTACTTATATCTTTTGTGGACCTGGCATTCTTTCGCAGATCTCGTGTTCCTGATCCTTGCTATTTGGTTTTCGGATGCCTTTATCTTCAGGCATCGATTTATTCCTGACGATTCCTATTCATTGACTTATTTATATATTCCATTGACTTCTCTTATCCGTATCCTTTGATCCATGTTATGCAGGATACTTATTTTATTCAGTAATCTTCCTTCAATTCATCTTCCTATTTTAATGTGATCTAAGTATCAGGTAATCTATCATTTTACAGGCTATTTATTAGTTGAGTTTTTAGTACATCTGTCTGAAGGAATAACTTCAACTATATATTAACACGTTGTGTTTTTAAAAAAGTATATAAAATAATAACATTTGGCAGTCCTAAATAATTTTATCAACTTAACAAGTTGAACTTCAGGAACAAGATAAGGTTTAGCTCAATTTATTTTAGGATCACGCGGTAGTGGATGTACAGTGCATTATGCCGTCTCTTGGAGGACTTACCGGCTGCTACCATACAAAATTTATATCCACATCTCCAAAAGCCGATTTCCCAGGAACTGTGAGAATGGAATACCATGAAGATGAGGCTTATGAAACTGCAAAAGAAATTGTAAGGGCAGCCGTGGAAAATTTCCCGAACCGGAACCGCGAAAAGGTAAGTATCCCGGAAGAAAAGCAGGAGTGCATGGTCGGTTTCAGTGTCGAAGCAATCCTCAATGCCCTTGGAGGAAGCCCTGACCCTCTCATCGAGGCGATTGCCGTAGGTTCGGTGAAAGGAATCGGAGCGGTTGTTGGATGCAATAATGTAAAGGTCCAGCACAATTATGGGCATGTGAACCTTGTAAAGGAGCTGATCAAGAATAATGTCCTGGTAGTGACCACCGGATGCAATGCGATTGCCTGTGCCGAAGCCGGGCTTCTTGTGCCGGAAGCTGCTGTTCTGGCAGGAGACGGACTCAAAGGCATCTGCGAAGCCCCTGGCATTCCCCCTGTCCGGCACATGGGTTCCGGTGTTGATATAAGCCGAATCCTGGTGCTTGCCTCGGCAATTGCAAACCGCCTGGGTGTGGATATAAGTGACCTCCCCGCTGCCGGTGCAGCCCCTGAATGGATGAGCGAAAAAGCAGTGAGTATAGGGGTTTACGTTGTTTCTTCCGGAGTGTTTACCGTGCTCGGCACGATCCCCCCTGTCCTTGGGAGCCAGGCAGTTACAGCTCTGCTGACAAAAGGCCTGGACAGTGTTGTTGGAGCAAGCTTTGCAGTTGAGCCTGACCCCTTCAAAGCTGCAAACCTGATGCTTGAGCATATTGAAGGAAAAAGAAAGGCACTGGGCTTGAAGTAAGGGAGGCATTCACAATGAAAGACGTGATAATCCGGCCTGAACGCTGCCTGGGCTGCCACTCCTGCGAAGTTGCCTGTGCTGTTGCACATTCTAAGAGCAAAACCCTCTTTTCGGCTTTAGGAGAAGAACCAGCCCCAAAAAAACGCATCTCTGTTGAATACATCCCTGCCCTTGAAGCCTCCGTGCCGATCACCTGCCGCCATTGCGAGGATGCTCCCTGTGTTTCGGTTTGCCCCACAAAAGCTCTTTCCAGAGACACAATTACAAGCACTGTAAGCCACAACCCGGAACGCTGCGTGGACTGCTGGACCTGTTCTACGGTCTGCACCCGTTTTTCTTCTCTGTACCAGTTAATTCTTGCTGCAGGGTGCTGGACCTCTTCCATGGCCTGCAATTATGGAGTGATCGGCAGGCGGACTGAAGAGGGGACCGTGATAAAATGTGACCTCTGCGAGGGCAGGGAGTTGCCTGCCTGCGTGGAGGCCTGTCCCACACATGCCCTTGTGTTTTCGGAGGTAGAAGGGCGTTAAGGAACAAAATGCACTGAGGCTTCCCTGAAACCTCCAGGGTGAATCAAAACTACGCTGTCAGACCCCTTACGCCGGCAGACTTCGTTGAAGGTAACGGGGTTTTGTTCACACCACGCTTTAATTCTGCAAAAGGAAACAATAACCTGATATGGAGTATAATGTCGAGGTAAAATCTCAGGTGCGTTCCATCTTTTGCCATCCTGGTCCCTGTTTTCTAACAGGAAACTTGATGCCTTTAGCTCGTTGAGTTCCAGGATGATATATATAAATGATTATTGCAATATTGACATAAAGAACCGGAAAAGAAAAAGGGGAGTCAGGTATGAACAGTAATATTTACAGGAAGATAATGGTTGCAACCGATGGTTCGGAACTCGTCAAAAAAGCGGTTGATACTGCTGTTGAAGTCGCAAAACTAAGCGAGGCAAAGCTCTATGCCGTATATGTTGTCTCTTCGGGAGGGGGGTCGATGGCTCATCCTAGAGATGTGGGGTGGGAAAAAGCAATGAAAGAGCATCTCGCTACCGAAGGAGAGGAAGCAACAGCTTATGTCGAAACCGCAGGAAAAGCTGCGGATGTTGAAGTTGAATCCGTTATCCTTGAAGGAAGTCCTGCGCATGAGATTATCGATTTTGCAGAAAAAAATGACATCGACCTTATCGTAATGGGGACACTTGGCAGGACAGGAATCCAGAAGTTTTTGCTGGGAAGCGTGGCTCAGAATGTGGTGAGGCATTCCCGGAAAGCCGTACTGGTTGTAAAGGGAATGGAAGCAAAGTAAAACTAAATGTAAAACGCTAAGTGTAAAACTAAATGTAAAACGCTAAGTGTAAAATGCTAAACGTTAAAAAACTAAATATAAAAGCTGGGATTTTTCAGGGCAGGAGTCCCGGATTTTTTCGGGATAGATTGATTTACCTGCCCGGCCCAAATAACTTTCAATGATAGGACTTTTCCTCAACGTACTGGACTTTGCGCTTCCGATACTGTTTATGATTTTTGTGGGGCTTATGGGTACCAGCGTGCTTGTGGAACTCGGCCTGATGCAGAAGGTCTCAAAATTTGTAAGCCCTATTTTTGCCTATACGAACCTGCCAGAAACCTGTGCTTCAGCTTTCGTTGTGGCAATAGGATCTGCTGTTGCTGCAAACAGTATGCTTTTTCAGGCAAAAAAGGAAAACTGCCTTAACGACAGGGAGACCGTGCTCTGTTCAATGATGAATGCAACCCCTGCCTATTTTCGTGAACTCTTCACCTATCAGATTCCTATCGTGCTGCCTGCGCTCGGTCTCGTAGTAGGGGGATTTTACTCTTTTGTATTTGTGGTCACTGCAGTGTTTAAGATCCTGGTAATTGCGGTTGCAAGCAAGCTTTTTCTTAAAGGCAATTCCTGCAGAGCCCCTGAGACCCGGAGTACGGAAAAAGTGTCTTTGAAGACCGCGTTTAAACGTGCGTTCAAAAAAGAGTTAAGGGTTTTTCTGAAGATTGCAGGAGTTTACCTTATAGCAACCACCATCATCTTTGTCCTTCAGGAGCAGGGAGCTTTCGAGATTTTCAGTGTGCTTCCCCTTGCAGAGCTTTTTAAAATACCCCCGGAGACAATTGTCCCTCTGACAAGTTACGTTGCAAGCCCTATACTCGGAATTTCACTTCTCGGTCCCATGATCCATTCAGGAGAGATAACAAATGTGCAGGCAATGATCGTGCTTATGCTTGGCAGTATGTTCATGCTCCCGATTTTTGCCATCCGCAGCCAGCTCCCAAAAAAAGTAGCTATTTTCGGGACACGCCTTGGAGTCCAGATTGTTGCGTATTCTACGGCAATAAGCATATTTGTAAGGCTTGTAATTTTGTTATTACTGCTGAGTATGGCTTCCTGAAGCACCAGGAATTGCAGAAGTTCTCTAAAACAGTATAAGAACCGAGAAGAGCAGGTTGAGAATAGTACCGGGTATCCCGGGCAAATAGAAGTTTCCAGGACAGTGAAGGTTACCCTTAGCAGGGAAGTGTTTCCTGAGAAAGACTTATTCATAGGGCAATGTTTAAAAAAATATGAGAAGAGCGATTCAAAGGAAAGAAAAATATACAAAATCGAACTCAAGTTTACTTGCATAAACTTACTAAAAATATAATGAGCAAATCAGTGAACGGGGGTTTTTGGAGGAGGTTAAAATATGTTGGATTTGAATATGAGCAACAATATCTGATTTTGAGCTTTACCCGTTCACCAAATACCTCAGAGGATTAAGCCATATATAAGCGTTTTGGCACATAATTAGGATAATGCCTTTTTGTGCCATAATAAAGAGAAAATCACTAAGTTTCGAGAGTTTTTATCCTGAAATGGTATATTAAAAGAATTATTAGCGCATAAATAGAAGAATCCGGGTACCTTTATAAAAATAAAACGGTCTAAGGTAGAAACAAAAGGAGTAAAGAATCTCTGCCAAAGATATTTCGTAAAATGTATTTCAGTTCTAATACCAAAGGACGGTATAAATCACTTAAGATTATATGGAAAAGCGACGTATAATAATTGGAATAGTATAAATTTGGATCGCATATAATGTGATGCAGGTATAACTGACACGCACATATGCGCCGATCAGATGGGGGTCTGTGCCGGATAATACTTCAGAAAGCCGGAGCTGATCACAGGCTAACAGAAAAATAAGACCGGAGAATAAAAAAGAGGGATTTGGTATGAGAGAGGGAACTTATAAAAAAATAATGGTTGCAACCGATGGTTCGGAACTCGTCAAAAAAGCGATTGATACGGCGATTGAAATTTCCAGGCTCAGCGGAGCTAAACTTTACGCTGTATATGTGGTAGTCCCGACGACCCATTCTGCCAGGGACTTTGGCTGGGAAAAGGCTGCCATGGAGCACTTCAGGAATGAAGGAAAAGCAGCTACGCGTTTTGTGGAAGATGCCGCAAAATCTACAGGAGTAGAAGTGGAATCTGTACTTCTGGAAGGACACCCCGCAGATAAAATAGTAGAATTTGCGGAACAGAACGGCATCGAAATGATTGTGATAGGAACACTCGGGAAAACCGGGCTCGACAGGTTCCTGCTCGGGAGTGTAGCTGAAAACGTGGTGAGGCATTCAAAGACACCTGTACTCGTGGTCAGAGGCGAATTCCCGAAATAAAGTAAAGTCTACATGAAAAATGCTCTTTTCATTATTTTTCAAATTTTTTATTTCGTTCTCTTTTTTCGACGAGCCGCCAGACAAGCTGGTGGAGGTACCATATTTATTTTGGATTCAAAAACGGCTTCCGGGATCAGGCTACATATTTATCGAGTTATGTGAAGGCGTTTTCTAGAATTTCTCTATAGAACCTGAGTAGTTAAAAAGAAACAGAAAAAAATTGACCCGAAATTGACCTGAAATTGACCTGAAATTGACCTGAAATTAACCCGAAATTACCAGGATACGTAAAAACCGGATCAAATTTTCAGAAAAAAAGTTGACCTCAGGAGCTTACTCCAATATTAAGTTCTTAACAACACGAGGTTAAGTTCTTAACAACAGAGCCTTTGAGGTCAAAAAACTTAGCTGCAGTAATTTAAGATATTAACTCTTATCCTATTACACTCATGCCGGAAACCCGGATTGAAGGCGTGATTATGCCTCCGACTTTCCTTACGTCAAAGCCTGCACCTGTGATGTTCTTCAGGAGTTCGAAGGCGTTGCCTGAGATCATGAGAGATTTTATAGGTTTATCCAGGGCTCCGTCCTTGATTGTGAAGGCATTTCTGGCTTCTACGGAAAAATCCCCGGAAATTGAGTTTGCAGTATGGGCACCGATAATCGTGTTTACGAAAACTCCGGAGGTAGTATTTGCAATAATATCTTCCTGCGGGTAGTCGATAACAAAGTTCCTGAGCCCTACTGAGGGAGGACTTGTATAGGAGAACCTTGAGCCGTTTCCTGTGCTTTTCACACCGGCTTTTCCTGCGGTATAGCTGTCATAGAGGTAGGTTTCAAGCACACCGTTTTCAATAACTGTGGTATGCTGTGAAGGAACACCTTCATCGTCCGAAGCCGAGGTATCTATGCCTGCTTCAACCAGCCCGTCATCATAAATGCACAGTTCCGGGACAGCCACTTCTTCCCCGAGCTTCCCTATCAGGCCTGACCTTCCTTTCTGCACATTGTCCGCATCAATTGAAGGAGCAAGTGCTTCTTCGAGGATGTCCGAAAAGGCAAATGGATGAAAGATAACATCGGTTTTCTGCTGCTCTATTTTTATTCCTCCCCTGGATTTCAGGGCAAGATCGGAAGCATTTTTCCCGAGCGCAAAAAAGTCAATGTCAAGGGAACGGGAAACCGCAAAGTCATAGGCTGTAGATGTGTCCCCGTTTACGGTTATCACATCAACAAAACCGGAAACTGCTGTGGATTCTTCTTCAATTTCGATCCCGTTTGTGTTCAGGATAAGCTGCCTGCTCTTTGAACGGGTAAAGCCGCCTGAAGTAGGGAGCGTACCTGGCATCTCTTTTGTCCCTTCAACGAGTTCTACGGCATAGCCAATGCACTCTTCAAGTTCAAGAGCCTCAATCTTTTTATCGAAGATGCCTGAGACCTGAGGGTATTTCCCATTGGAAGGGAGGGCTACCCAGTCAGGATCATTTTCCCTAACCCTGGCTTCTGCAACCGCAATCTTTACGGCGTTCTCGAGGTCTCCTGCAAAGTTGGTGCTGGCAAAACCCACTGCACCGTTTACAATGGCACGGATTCCCAGGCCTTCCGAGAAACGGTCTTTAGCGTTTTCAAGTGAATCCTTTTTGAAATTGACGCCTGTTGAATGGTTTGCGGCGTAATAAATTTCAGCTTCTTCAGCCCCAGCTTCTTCTGCCAGTTTCAGGGCTTTTCTTGCAAGCTCGTACACTTTCAGGCACCTCCTATAAGGGCTTTTGAGATTGCAATATGAGGAGAACCATCAGATACGGGCACAAGCTGTCCGGATTTTCCACATCTTCCGGCAGTCATTTTCAGGTCATTGCCCACATGGGTTACATGTTTCAGGATCTCAAGAGTATTTCCTGAGAGGGAGACATCCCTTAAGAGCCCGGAAAGCTCTCCGTTCTTTATAAGGTACCCTTTTTCGGCATTGAACTGGAATATGCCTTCTCCGGTGTTTACCTGTCCGCCTCTTGAGCCTACAAGGTACATGCCGTCTCTGACGTCCTCCAGCATCTCTTCAAATTTAGAATCACCGTTGTCAATGAAGGTATTGCTCATCCTGACAACAGGCATGGAATAGCCCTGAGCCCTGCAGTTTCCGGGAGTTCCCCCGAGTTTGGCTGCGGTTTCCCTGGAGTGAAGATAGGAATTGAAAACTCCGTCCCTGATTATTTCGGTCCTTTTTGATTCGGAACCTTCGGCATCAAAGGGATAATACCCGAATTCGTGCAGAGTAGGGTCATCTATCATCGTTATCAGCGGGGATGCAATCTGTTCTCCAATCCTGTTTTCAAGAATGGAATCCCCTTCAAGCACAAGGTCGGCTTCCGAAGCATGTCCTACAGCTTCGTGGGCAAATACTCCTGCAAGTTCCTGATCAAGCACTACAGGCATTTCTCCACCTTTAGGGGTTTTAGCCTTCAAGAGCTCAATTGCGGTCTTTCCTGCATTTCCGGCAAGTTCGAGGACGTTTTCTTTCTCAAAAAGCTCATAACCATACCCGAAACGGCTTTCTCTGCCTGCCTGGTAGACGCCGTTTTCCGAAGCAACGGCAGAGACTGCAAAACCGACATTCAAAAGTTCATATTCACATTCCAGACCTTCGGAACTTCGGTACTGGACTTTAAATTCGGATTCGAGATACATTACCTTTGTACTGTGAACGCCTGCAATCCTTGCATGCTCTTCAATACTCTTCAAAAGGTCTACTTTTTCTTCAATTGCAATGTCTCTCGGGTCGATCCTGACTTCAGGAAGGTTCTTTACATCAGGAGAACTTACGGCTGCGAGTTCGACTTCTTCTTTAGGGGTGCTCGCATTCATAGAAAAAGCAAGTTTTGAGGCAGCATCGACCCCTCGCTTGAGGTCGATATCCCCTTCAACAGCCGTATAACCCCAGGAACCTCCGCAGAGGGCCCTTACTCCGGCCCCCCTCGTGAAGTTTCTGGATATTTCTTCGATCTTTCCGTTATCCAGGATGACAGAAGTGGAACTGCCTTCTATCACCCTGCAGTCATAAAACTTTATGTCCTGCATAATGCCTTTCATAATTAGTTCCTGCACCCGAAGAGGTTCATGGACTGTACGGAAGCGGGTGATACTTCCGGAATATCGAAACTAAGTTTTGTAATATTTTTGAGTTTTTCGATAATTGTATTCTTTCTCGGGCCCACAAGGCTGTGTTCCATTACTTCCGCAATAGAGGAAACAGGAATGATCTGGATCTTATCCCTGTATGCCTTTTCAACAAGAACATCTGCCTCATTGGCTTTTGGGATAATGACTTTCTTCATGCCGGCCCGGGCTGCAGCTTCGATCTTGTAGGTGACCCCGCCAACAGGCAGGACATCTCCCCTGACAGAAAGAGAACCCGTCATTGCGACAGTCTGGTCCACAGGGATCTTTTCAATAGCAGAGATTACGGCAGTTGCTATGGAAATCGATGCACTGTCCCCTTCCACGCCTTCATATGTCCCTACGAACTGGATGTGGACATCGTGGCGGGAAATGTCTGTGCCGGTCATGTTCTTGATCACGGCAGATACATTCTGCACCGCTTCTTTTGCAATGGTCTTGAGCTTGCCTGTTGCAATAATTCGCCCTTCGGCTCCGGAAAGAGCAGGAGTGACTTCGGATACGATGGGAAGCACGATTCCTGAATCTCCGCCCATAACTGCAAGCCCGTTGACTCTACCCACAGCAGAACCTCTCCTCATGAAGGACTCGTAGTCCCTGCGCTGTTCGAGGTAACTGTCTGCAAGCTGCTGTTCGATGGACCTTGCGATCCTCTTTGCCGCAAGCACATGCTCGGAAGTTGTGATTGGAGCCCCTTCGGAGTGGGCAATGTCTCCTGCCACACGCACAAGCCCGCCAAGGTCACGGAGCTTCAGAGTAAGGTGGCCTTTCCTGCCTGCGCGCCTTCTGGCTTCCCTGATTATATCTTCTACTGCACCTTCGTCAAAGTGAGGGATGTGCCCGTCCCTGACGACTTCCTGGGCAACGAAGCGGACCAGTTTCTTCCGGTTTTCGGGACTGTCTTCCATGGAATCTCTCATGTAGACCTCGTACCCGTAGCCTTTTATCCTTGACCTGAGTGCAGGGTGCATTTTCTGTACTGCATCCAGGTTCCCTGCAGAGACCATAATGAAGTCGCAGGGTACAGGCTCGGTCTTAACAAGAGCTCCCGAGCTTCTCTCGGACTGCCCGGTAATCGGGTATTCCCTTTCCTGAAGTGCAGTCAGGAGGCTCTGCTGGGACTCAAGCCTGAGAGTATTGATTTCGTCAATGAAAAGCACCCCTTTGTGGGCTTTGTGGATGTCTCCGGCTTCTACCCTGTCGTGTGCAGGGGTCTCAAGCCCTCCGGACTGGAAGGGGTCGTGCCTGACATCCCCAAGCAGAGCTCCTGCGTGGGCTCCGGTTGCATCGATGTAGGGTGCGTGCTCCTTGTCATAATTTGAAACCGCCATTTTCGGAATCATCATTTCCTCTTTGGGAAGGAACTGGCGGGTTAACATGAGAATCATAATGCCTGCAATGATACCCCAGAGCAGCTGGGCGACGAAGTAAGAATAGATGATAATACCCAAAACAAAGAGCATCATAAGCATGTTCCGGGCCTGGGCTTTCTTTCTTGCCTCCATCTTGTGAGCCATGACAATTTCTCTGCCCTTCCCTGCAGGAACCTCTCTGATCTTGGGATTGTTAAGGTCTTCCAGGTTAGGATATACAAGGATATCCTTGAGCTCTTCTTTTGGGAGAAGTTCTGCCATTGCTTTTGCAAGCAGGGACTTTCCTGTTCCCGGAGTCCCGATCATCATGATGTGCCGTCTCTGGCTGGCAGCCTTCCTTACGACTTCCACTGCATGTTCCTGTCCCAACACCTGGTCAATAAGGAGTTTTGGGACCTCTATGTTTGAAGTGTCTTCAAACTGGAAGCCTATGTCATCTTCGTCTATTTCGTCACTTAACTCAGACTCGGCCATGACCTGAGTAGGTTCATCCTTCGTCTGGTCGGCCGCAGACGTGTCTACTTTTGGACCAGCTCTAACCACGTCAGGGGATTGTCTGTCCATGTTTGGAACAGCATCGTCCACTTCAGGGGATTTCCTGTCCATATTCTCCGAAGACCCGTCTATGTTCTGATTATTATTATACACCATGGTTAGCTCACATATTAGAACGTTATTGGATAGACGTTATCTGATCGAGATTATATACTTGACGCTTTTGAAAAAACAACAAACTTAATGGTAGAATTATGGGCAAAAACGGCTGCTACAATAACATACTCCTGAAGTTACTGTAACCCCAACCGTACTTCGGCTAATTATATAAACTTGCTGTATATAAAATTAACCTGCCGTTGTATATACAGTATATAGAAACCTTTTATTATATACCATTTGCTAGCTGGACATTTGAGTCGAAAACTTGATCAGAAAATCAATTACCAAATTGATATACAAGAGGGTTTTAAGATATTTTTTACATACGTATGCTACATCCTCTATATATAATTAAACATCATCTTCAAAGGAACTTTGCGTTGAGGGGTTCATCCAGTTTCTGCAAACCGATATCGACAGCTATTTAAAAAAACAAAGGGGATTTTTATCTTATGTCCAGAAGCAAGGTAAAAAATCTTCTCCTCCTGAAGCAGATTCACAGTGCTGTAACCCAGATCAAGAAAGGCAAACTGGATAAAGCCCTCGAAACCCTGGATAAAGCTGAAAAGTCTGCAAGGCAGGCGAAATCCACAGATGCTCTTTACTATATTCTCTTTACTCGCGGAGGTATCCTCTACTCGGCAAAAGAGTATGATCAGGCTCTTGAAACCTATGAAAGAGCCCTTGAAGTAGGTTCCGAACTCCTGAAAACCGATCCGGGAAATGCCGATTACCAGCATTATATGGGCACAACCCTTAGTAATACAGGAAACCTCCTTAGAAAGAACGGAGAAAGAGACCGGGCTGCCGAATCCTATTCCTGCGCCCGCAAAATCTATTCGGACCTTATCACAAAGAACCCTGAAAATGCTGTTTTCCACTCTTATGCCGGAGAAAACCTGAATAACTACGGCTCTCTCCTCACAGAGTCCGGTTCCCTGGATACAGCCTGTGAAGTCCTTAATGAAGCAGTCGAAACCTACGAAAAACTATTTAATGAGAAGCCCGAAAACCTTGGTTATCAGGCAGAACTTTCAGTCGCGCTCAGCCAGTTAGGAAGTTGCCTCAAACAGCAGGAACCTGAAAAAGCCGAAACTGCAAAAATGAACCTTAAAAGAGCCCTCAAAATGCAGGAAAATCTGTTAGCCCAGCAGCCTGAAAACGAAAAAATCAAAGAAGCCATCACCCTGACAAGGGAAAGGCTGGAAGGAATTTAAGGCTGGAAGGAATTTAAGGCTCGAAGGAATTTAAGGCTGGAAGGAATTTAAGGCTCGAAGGTCTTTGATAGTGCAGTTACAGATTTATCTTACAGGTTTGCCTTACAGGTTTTTCTCAGAAAACAGCAACATGTGAACATAGAGAAGGATCATTAGTCCAACTACAATCCCCCAGATAAACTGCAAAGAAAAATATGAGTAGACGATGATCCCGAGTACAAATAAAGTTATCAGGACATTTACAAGCCTGACCTTCCGCTTCATCCTTGGGTCATGTGGGGTCCCGGCTTTCTCTTCATTTAGGTCAGATTCAATGAAATAGCGCTGTTCCTGTTGCATGAGGAAGTAAAGCCTCAGGATCAGGATATCAATGACTATGCCCCAGAGAAACTGGCCTATGTAAAAAGTATAGAAAAAGACGGCTGCAAGGAAGATACCAACGAGTATCACGTACAGTTTTTCATATTTGCTTTTTCCTGCAGCTTTGCTCATACCCCTGCCTGAACTTTTATTCCTTTTGTCTTTCTCTGCTTCCCTGTCCATGCTGACCCCCCTACCTGCATATATCTTATTCTAATGTCGATAAGCAGCAAAATATCCCGAAAACATGGGTTAAAGAAAGATATGGAACTTTGGACATCTATAATTAAGCTTTTAATAACATATATAGGAGTTGGGAAAAAGGCAGGGACTTGAGGAAAAAACGCAGGCTATAACACAACCTATAAAACATTAAAAGCCTTTTTTTTAATATGCCCGAAACGCCCGAGAAGCCCAAGAAATTGAGAGAGGAAGCAGTAAACAGCTTCAACGAAACCCTGGACCTGATGCAGAAAGGAAAGTCCGAAGAAGCCCTTGAGTCTCTCCGGAAAGCCGAAAAAGCCGCACATGAAGCAAAAGACGGAGCTATCC
The DNA here is from genome assembly GCF_000979975.1 of Methanosarcina sp. 1.H.A.2.2. Classification (NCBI taxonomy): domain Archaea; kingdom Methanobacteriati; phylum Methanobacteriota; class Methanomicrobia; order Methanosarcinales; family Methanosarcinaceae; genus Methanosarcina; species Methanosarcina sp. 1.H.A.2.2. Next base: position 12,815 of record NZ_JJQL01000098.1, on the reverse strand, counting down.
TGTTTCACACCTTAAAAGTAAGAGGGCAGCTGCTGCAGTCCATGGGTAGGCTTGAAGAAGCCATGGATACCTATACCTTCTCCTTAACAACCAGCGTAAAACTACTCTCCGACGACCCGGAAAACAAACTCTACATTGATACCCTCCACATGAACCTCAACAACCTTGGAAACCTCGGAAACATCTTCCAGAGGGCAGGCGACTTCCCCTCCTCCCAGCAGTGCTATGAAACTGGCATCGAAATCTCCCAGAAACAACTCGATTTTCATCCCGAAAAAGAATTCTACCGGATGTATGCCGGAAACACCCAGAACAACCTCGGAGAACTGCTTTTCACAATGGGGCAGGCAGATGAAGCAAAAGAAAAATACGAATATGCCCTCCAAAACTACGCACTCCTCCTCAAAAACTCCCCGGAAAACCCGGAATACCTCTCAGACACAGCAATGACCCTCAACAACCTCGGAACTCTCTTTTCAGAAAAAGGGCAAAAAGCAGAGGCAAAAGAAAACTTCGAAAAAGCGCTTGAGATCCTGAAAACCCTGAGCAAAAAAGACCCTGGGAACAAAAAGCTTAAGGAAGAAATCAGCCTCACGCGGAAAAAGATAGAAGCACTCTGAGATCTAAAACCTCGCAGCCTGAATAGCTGTCTGTGCCCTAATTTGCCCGCACGCCTGCGATGCGGCTCTTTCCTGTGCGAAAAGAGAAAAATAACTGTTTTTTTATATTTCGCCCACGTGAGGTTCGATAATCCCAACATTCCACGACGCGCAAACAGATTAAAGCTTTTTACCTGAAAAGGGAGCGGATAAATTTACGTTGCTTAAGATCACACTTTTTGTTACAATTGCAGCGTAAAAAAGCACAATATTTAAGCCACCATGAATTCATTCTTTAACTATGTCCGGGAGTTTGAGAGATTCAGCAATAGACCACTTCAATGAAACCATATCCTTGATGCAGAAAGGTCAACCCAGAGAAGCCTTAGAAGAACTTGAAAAAGCCGAAGAAGCTGCAAAGAGGGCGAAAACAAACGACATTTTACTCAATGTTCAGACCTTAAAAGGACTTATAATGCAGACAATAGGGGCATATGAAGAAGCCCTGAAGATCCATTCTCTTGCCCTAAAAGCTACTGAAGAACTCCTCTCAAAAGATCCTGGTAACAAGTCTTACCAGTCAAATCTTCAGATGAACCTTGACGAAATTTTCAAAATTGGAAACCATTTCTATAAAATGGGACGTTTTCTTCAAGCAAAAAATTGCTATGAGCTACACCTCTTAATCTCTCAAAAACTCCTTGAAACAGATAAAGAAAATGTTACGTACCAATCAGATGTAGGAGGGACCCTCAACAATCTCGGAATCTTGCTTTCTGATATGGGCCGCATAGAAGATGCGAAAGCGAAATACGAAAGAGCCCTAGAAATGAGAGAAGAACTACTACAAAATGACCCCGAAAACGTAGCATACCAATCATACGTAGGAACCACACTCAACAATCTAGCTTCCTTGCTTAAAACTATGGGCCGCATCGAAGACGCGAAAGCAAAATACGAAAAAACCCTAGAAATTTACGAAAAACTGCTACAAAATTGCCCTGAAAACGTAGCATACCAATCATATGTAGGAACCACACTCAACAATCTAGGAAACTTGCTTAGAAATATGGGCCGCATCGAAGACGCGAAAGCAAAATACGAAAAAGCCTTAGAAATTTACGAAATACTCCTCAAAACAAACCCCGAAAACGTAGCATACCAATTAGATGTAGGAGGGACCCTCAACAATCTCGGAATCTTGCTTTCTGATATGGGCCGCATCGAAGATGCGAAAGCGAAATGCGAAAAAGCCCTAGAAATGAGAGAAGAACTACTACAAAATGACCCCGAAAACGTAACATACCAATCATACGTAGGAGGGGCACTCAACAATCTAGGAAACTTGCTTAAAAATATGGGGCGCATGGAGGAGGCGAAACAAAGGTACGAAAAGGCACTCAATATGAGGCAAAAACTCCTCAAAACAGACCTCGAAAACGTAGCATACCAATCAGATGTAGCAATGACCCTCAACAATCTCGGAATCTTGCTTTCTGATATGGGCCGCATCGAAGATGCGAAAGCGAAATGCGAAAAAGCCCTAGAAATGAGAGAAGAACTACTACAAAATGACCCCGAAAACGTAACATACCAATCATATGTAGGAACCACACTCAATAATCTAGCTGTCTTGCTTTCTGATATGGGCCGTATCGAAGACGCGAAAGCAAAATACGAAAAAGCCCTAGAAATTTACGAAAAACTACTACAAAATGACCCCGAAAACGTAACATACCAATCATATGTAGCAATGACCCTCAACAATCTAGCTGTCTTGCTTTCTGATATGGGCCGTATCGAAGACGCGAAAGCAAAATACGATAAAGCCCTAGAAATTTACGAAAAACTACTACAAAATGACCCCGAAAACGTAGCATACCAATCATACGTAGGAGGGACACTCAACAATCTCGGAAACTTGCTTAAAAATATGGGGCGCATGGAGGAGGCGAAACAAAGGTACGAAAAAGCACTCGAAATTTATACGGAACCTATGCAGTATCTGACCATAGGTAGAAAGTCAGAGTCAATAATCAGGCTTATCCAACTGAACTCAGAACAAGCGGAAAAGGAAACTAATTCTTTCAATCAGATGAAGTGCCTGAGAGAAGCATTTCAACTATGCAAAGAACAGCGGGAATTTTTTATTAAATATAAGCTAAAGCACGAAAGAAAGCTGGTTACAGAAGCCGGGCTGAGTGCATATATTGACTTTTTGATGAAGAATGTGAGACTTGAAGATAATTCCGAGAAGAGAGCGAAAGAATATGATAAAGCCCTTCAGGCGGTTGAAAAGCTGGGGGAAATGGAAGATGACGAAACTGTTTCAAAATTGTGTTCTTCTGCCGCCTGCTACCTCAGGGGAAGAAAACTTGTAAACGAGGCTCTTGCTTCCAGGCAGCCTGAACTGGAACTTCTCAGGCAGGCCGTGGAGCAGTTCAAGAGCGCAAAAGAGACCTATGACAAAGCAAATGTGTGCTTTTGCGTATATACCGGACTGCTTAAGATTCTGGAATGCATTGAAGAACTTGAAGAAGTGGATGTTCCGAAACTGAAAGAACTGATTCAGAAGGTTGTTGAAACTCTCCCCGAGGATGTTAACCCACGTATAAGGGTTTCTTTTGAGAATATCCCGCAGATTTTTGAAGAAAAAGATAAAATGACGCGCAAAGAGCTACTGAAGGAACTTGATGTCAGGGTCAGTGCAATAGAGTACAAGGCGCTGGAAAATTTCTTTGGGCACGTTAACGAGAAGATAAAAGAGTATTTTGACGAGCCTTTCAGCCCAAACCTAATTTACGAAAACTGGAAGCTGAAGGTCATATTTGAAGACCCTGAGAAAGTGAAAGGGAAACTTACTATCAAAGTTGGAGATAGGTTTCTCTTTAATGGGTTTCTCAGTAAAGAAGAAATTGAAAAACATGTGGTTGAAATCGACTACCTGAAGATTGGCTACTTCCCGCAGGGTGAGGATGAAATAACTTTCACAACTCTTATACAGAAAAAGCCGGTTATAAGGGCAATTGACTATTTTGAAAGCGTCGGAAGAGACAACAAAACCAGAATCTTCCAGTGTGACTGCCGCAATGGCGTTTGCGTTGATAGGGATTTGCAAATTGCGACTGTCCAGTTGAAATATCATGCTTATGGCGAAAACTCTGTTGTGAAACTCACAACCGATGATGCTTATCATCGGAAAGTTAGGGCAGTTCTGGATGCTGTAAAGGGGGAAGCGGATATTGTGGTTTTCCCGGAGTTTTCCATTCCTTTTGATTACCTGGAAGAAATTCAGGATTATGCAGATGAAAATGACGTTATTGTTGTTGCAGGCAGCCATTATGTGACGGGAGGACAGCTTGGAGAGTACGGAAAAGTATTCAGCCGGGAGTTTGGAGAAGAAGACTTGAGGAAGAATATCTCCCCTGTTGTAATTCCTTATTCAAAGATCGTGCACAACGAAAAACTGCTTGGTGCGCGGGAAGAGCGTGAAATCTATTTCAAGGAAGGGATGAAAGCTGGGAAAGTCAATCATATTTTCAAACTTCGTGATGACCTCCGCGTAGGGTTAATGATCTGTTACGAATATCTGAATGCCGATTTAAAAAGTCGCCTGATCCCTGCCTGCGACGTGATTATAGTACCTCAGACAAACCCGAATCCGAAAAGATTCTATGAAACAGCGAAAAACGACATAAACAACCCTCCATGTTCCGGGAACAGGGCATACATAATGGCAAATGGAGTCTTCGCCCTTGAGAATAATAAAGAAATTCTAGGTGGGTCTACCGGAATCGTTTCAACACTTGACAAGTCCACTTACAAGCAACAGGATGAAGGGATCATAGAACCTATTGATGGGGTCATGGAACAGTTTATCCTGCTTGCATCAATTAGTAAAGACTTCAATCCTGCAAAGGATACCCAGGTGGGACAAGTTCCGATAAAAACAAAACTCATTCATATAGTTGAGAAGAATGAAATTCTCAGCGGTTCAGAGGATAAAGGAAGAAAGTTCATTCAACTGCTTGAGACAATAGCAAAGTGTGAGAACCGAAATGAGCTAAGAGAAATACTCAACAGCGAGGAAAACAAAGAGACAACAAAGACATTCTCACCACTAATGTATAAACACGTTCAAAACTTGGAAGAGCTTACTCTCGACGAAATGAAGAAAAAGTGCTGCTGCATCCTGATCCCCGCAGAATAAATCTATTTTAGCACAAAGAAAAACTGAGCTGGAAAAATCATTAATTGTTGGAACAAGTAAAATATTAACAGAAACCGCTTTTTCAGGACTTTTTTATTCAAAGGCCGCTCTCCTGCGTCGAGCGTGACAAGAACGGCCTGATGTGACGAATATGGTTGTATGGGTCAGATTAGAAGTAATTCAGTCCTCTTGAGCGCAGCGAAAAGGACACCGTCCTCCCGAGACGGGACTCGGGCGCTGAAAACTCCCCGATTCGCTTATTTTACGTGAACAGGTCGAAGATGTTCCCGAGCATGCTGCTGTCTGCCTGGTAGAATTCGGTGTACTTGCAGCGCTTGCAGGTGACGTGGGTGAATTTCTTGTTCTGGATATCGAGGACTTTGCTGATGAAACCGCCTGTGGAACGGATTTCGCCGGTTTCGTAGGAGGTGTTCCCGCATTTGGGGCAGATGAAATTAACATTTTTGCTCATTTTTTTAGCCTCACTCTGTTTTTTCAGGTAGTCTGAAGGATGGAATAGCTTTATTCTTGCACTATTTAATATTATTGTAAAAATCGGGAGCGAAAAGAAAAAAACCATAGGTTGTGCCGGAGAGATAGAACTTAAAGGATTTTCTGATCTTTTCTGATAAGACCATATCCGGGAAAAACAAAGAAGATGCAAAAATGAAAGGGATAATTATTGAATGAAAGGGATGATTATTATATCTTCAGATAAAAAGTTGGTCTGGATGTACGGAAGATCAACCGGACTTTTTCCTTAAGGGAGCAAATCTTTGCAGGAAATAAATATATTAGAAAAGAATACCTATAAAGCGTTAGACACATGAAAATAAAAGCTATAATTACAATCGCCCTGATTATCTCGGCTGCTTTAATGGCTGCAAAAGTATCACCTGGAGTTAATATGGAGCAGTTCAGGGAAGGGAAATATATCCATATTGACAGTATGGTGATAGAATTTGATAAGACGGATGCTGATGTCCAGATAAAATATAGCCTCAGTCCCTTCGCCCAGGCTTACATGTTCCTGTTCGGGAGCAGACATCTTGAGCCTAAACTGGAGGAGATCTTTTTTGATTTTGAGAACATAGAGATCCAGAGGATAGAGAGAACCAGTGCCGTAATCCACATAAAGGACATTTCCAGACAAAATGATGAATTTTACCTGCATGATTCCAGGAAGTTAGGGATGCAGCCGGACGTACTTACCCTTGTTTACCCTGACAGGACCAGGCAAAATATCGAACATGCCAGAGTTACTCCATATATTTTTTATAGCTGAATAGTCTAAGCCCAAACTTTCCGCAGCTTTCCAAACTTTCAGTTACTTTCTTAACTACTTCCCCGCACGTTCTTCTGCAACATCTTCTGCGATCTCTTCTGAGCCATATTTCACGCTTTATTTTTGTGATCATTCCTGCCCCTGATCGATCATCCATTCTCGCCATCTCATCTCGCCACCTCATTTATTTCTTTTAATTTATTTCCCAGGGTATTCTTCCATCCCTTACAACCCATTATCCCGATATGGCGATTCGCCACATGCAATGGCACATATGGGACATTATATCCTGGTTTCAGGAACATATATTTAGCAAAAGAAACCCAATTTTCTTTGATAGCAATGGGACGATTCATATTAAAATGTCTGAAATGCGGAAGAGAATACGGCCAGGAATACAGGCTAACCTGTGAGGATGACGACTCCCTTTTGCGGGCGGAATACTTTGAAAAAAGGCTTGAGCTCAGAGACCAGCCCGGGATAGGCAGATTTCATTCCTGGCTTCCTGTTCAGGAAGAGCTTACTACCGAATCCGGACCCGTCACGTATAAAAGTGAAGCTCTTGCGCGGGAACTGGGGCTTTCGAACCTTTACATAGGGTTCAGCGGATACTGGCCCGAGAAAGGGGCTTTTATCAAAACCTGCAGTTTCAAAGAACTCGAAGCCCATCCTACGATGCAGCTTCTCAAGGAATCCGGGGGAAAAGCCATTGTCCTTGCTTCTGCAGGGAATACGGGAAGGGCATTTGCACACGCTTCGGCTCTTACAGGAACGGATGTTTATATAGTGGTTCCTGATTCAGGCATTCCGAAACTCTGGCTGCCTGAAGAACCAACCGATTCCATTCACCTTATCAGTATGACCCCGGGGAACGATTATACCGATGCTATCAACCTTGCAGGAAGAATTGCAAAACTTCCCGGCATGGTCCCTGAAGGAGGATCCCGGAATGTTGCCCGAAGAGAAGGAATGGGCACTGTAATGCTGGACGCAGCCGTAACCATAGGAAGGATGCCTGACCACTACTTCCAGGCTGTCGGAAGCGGCACAGGAGGGATCTCAGCCTGGGAAGCTGCGCTGCGCCTAAGAGCCGACGGGCGTTTTGGCTCCGTACTTCCAAAGCTCCAGCTTGCCCAGAACCTTCCTTTCGTCCCCATGTACAGTGCATGGCAGGCAGGAAGAAGAGAGATAATTCCCGAAATTGACATGAAAGATGCAAAGAAACAGATCGAAGAGACCTACGCCACTGTGCTTACCAACCGTGCACCTCCATATTCCGTAACAGGTGGGCTCTATGATGCACTTGTCGAGACGGACGGGATTATGTATGCAGTTACTAAAGAGGAGGCACTTGAAGCAAAAGCGCTTTTTGAGGCCCTTGAAGGTATAGATATCCTGCCCCCATCTGCGGTTGCGGCTGCCTCCCTGTTAAAAGCCGTAGAAGCCGGAAATGTCGGAAAAGATGACACCATTCTCCTGAATATTGCAGGCGGAGGTTTCAAGCGGCTGAAGGAAGACTTCACACTTTTCCAGGTGGAACCTGAAGTTACTGTCCGGGACTCTGACGTTCCGCTTGAGGAGCTGAATATCTGAGTTCCTGCTGGGTTTTAATCTGAGTTCCGGTCCTGGTTTTGATCTGAGTTCTGAAAACCTGTAAGAAAAAGAGAAAAATAAGCTTAAGAGGTATTTACGTGGTAAACCCGGAAGAAGAAGTAATAGCAATCATGAAAAAAACAGGTATTGACCTTGCTGCAACGCTTCCCTGTGACAGGATCAAAAATCTGCTCCCTCTGGTTTCGGAAAACTTTCCCGAGATCAAATTGACCAGGGAAGAAAGCGGGGTTGGGATCTGTGCCGGGGCCTACCTTGCAGGGGGAAAGCCCATGATGCTTATCCAGAGCACAGGGCTCGGGAATATGATCAATGTCCTTGAGTCCCTGAACGTAACATGTAAAATACCCCTGCCTATCCTGACAAGCTGGCGCGGCGTTTACAAAGAAGCCATAGAAGCGCAGGTCCCCCTGGGAACCCACTTGCCCGGTATTCTGGAAGGGGCAGGGCTGAAATACACGATAATTGACGAAGCTGAAAAGCTCCCTCTCCTTGAAAATGTGATCAAAGATGCCTTTGAAAACTCCAGGCCCCACATAGCTCTGGTTTCTCCTAAAGTGTGGGAAGCTTCGGACTGCTGTGCCTGGGAAGCCCGGAATTCCCCGGAGCTGCCGAAGAAAGAAAGGATCTGCAAATTCCGCCTGACCCAGAAAGTCCTTGAACCCCGCATGATCCGGAACGATGCGATCTCTGCCGTGGCAGCCGAACTGGACGGAGAAATCACCGTAACAAACCTCGGAGTCCCCTGCAAGGAACTCTACGCTGCCAGAGACAGGGACCTTAACTTTTACATGTTCGGGTCCATGGGGCTTGTCTCCTCCATCGGGCTCGGCCTTGCCCTGCGCACGGACCGGAAGGTTGTGGTCTTCGATGGGGACGGAAGCCTCCTCATGAACCCTAACGCCCTCCTGGAAATCGGGAAGGAAGCCCCGAAAAACCTGGTCATCGTAGCCCTGGACAACGGTGCCTACGGTTCTACAGGCTCCCAGGAAACCTGCGCCCTCCGCTACATTGACCTGGAAATCCTGGCAAACGCCTGCGGAATTCAGAACACGCATAAGGTCAACACGGAAGAGGAGCTTGTATACGTGTACAAAGATTCTCTTAATGCCAGGCAAACATCCTTTATCCATGTGATCCTTAAGCCCGGAAACACGGCAGCTCCCAACATTCCCCTGAGCCCGGAAGAAACCACAAGACGCTTCAAAGAAGCGCTGGACTCAGAAAAGCTTTAAAAGGAAAGTTTTCTTGAAAAGAAAAGTTTTGGTGGGGTCTGATTAACTGGTTAATCTATTCCAGAGCCCCGGGGGAAAGAATCTCTCAGTTTTCTCTCCCTGCGCCGCACTGGGTCTGGGCCTGCCGTCAGCCAGATAAAAAGCTACCAACAAAACGACATCTCATTAGAGAGGGACAATAAGCTGAAAAAATGTCCACGGGCTGAGGGAATATTTTTCTTTACCCCGGAGGCTGGTTTTTAATTCACGGGTAATACAAGCGCTTCCGCCGGCTTGTCTGGCGGCCCTGCAAAAAAAGAAGAAAAACAGATTTGAAAGAGAAGAGAGGAAGAGTGTTTTTTAGACAGTATCCCAAATAACATTAGATTTTGTTTGTTGCAGCACCTGCCAATTTTTCTATCGCTTTAACTATTTGCTTTTTCACATCACTCTTACTCTTTGTTTTCTCTTTTCTTTCTTATCGGAAAGACCGCTCTCCCGTGTCGAGCGTGACAGGAACGATCCGGTCTGGCGAATATGGTTGTATGGGGCAGAAAGATCCATAATAATCCACACAGTTCTGCATATAGAGCAAAAAGGCAGGTAAAAAGGCGGAAATCCCGATATTTTATTTAACCGCCTCAGTTCGCCGCTTTACTACTATTCGCCGCTTTTAAGCTTTAATTCGGCTTAATTTTCTTAAGCCTTATTCTCTCCAGCTTATTCTCTCCACAGGTTCCTTGATCCTGAATTTTCCTGAAAGGACCTGTTCTTTAAGTTCTTCTGCGGCTTTTACCGCTCTTGCACGGTCCGACTGGCGCAGGGTTACTTTGATATCTCTGAGGCAGCCTCCGGTTGTACAGCTGACAGTACCAAGGTTTGCGCTGAAGGCTTCTCCTCTGCACCTTGAGATGCAGAGCCCGCAGTTAAAGCAAAGTTCAGGGTCGTGTACAACTCCATTTTCTCCTTTGCTTACCGCACCCATAGGACATGCCTCAGCCACACAGCACACCTTGCAGTCAATGCATTTTTCGGGTTCGTATTTTACATTCAGGTCTGTGTTATCCCAGACATCCCCATAAGTGATCTCGCAGAGGGGAATCCTGCCTGCAAGATCTACCAGCTTGAGCGGGATCTGGCTGTCCAGCTTAAGGATATTTTCCAGCATCCCCTCGGAAAGGACCGGGATGGGGACAGCCCATGTGTTAATAATTTCGGGGCCTGCGGAAGTTGCAAAGCCTCCCATATATTCAGGGGTCATGTCGTGCAGGTCTGCAAAACCGGCAAGGTTTGGATTATCCGGAGCACTGCGGGTGCCCTGACCCGTAACGAACCCTTCGGCTCCATTGATAAGTACTCTTGTTCCTATGCCTATGGTCTCTAGTTTGGGGTCGTTTTGAATGGGGTTTAACTCGCCGCAGCCGCAGAAGGTCATTTCCCTGAACTCGCCTTCAAAGGGCAGGGCATGGAAAATGGTTTTAATGGGCTCTTTTCCCGGATTTACGAAAGCCCGGTAATTCTTAAAAGCGTGCCTAGTTGCATAAAGCCGTGCAAAAGGCATCTCAGAAAGCCCCGTTTCAACGGAAAAGCGGTTCCCTTCGCTGGTAGTTACATCCACTGGAATGGATTTTCCTTCCACCAGTTCCCGTAAGAGGTGCCCGCCTCCGTAGCGTGAATCTGTTTCGCTGTGTGCGGTCCCGAGTACGATGAGGTCCAGGACCCCAAGCCTTTCGTTCGGGCAGGGACCAACGACTGCCGGCACTCCGTTCAGCAGGACTTTGGAGGCTCGTACAAAAGAATCGGGTTCGGAAACTTTGAAAGAGAGAACTGCATACGTTCCGCTCATAATACCGCGGGTTGCGGTAGTTACGACATCAATATCTTCTAGCCTGATTTCCTCCCCTGCCCTGACCCTTGCGCTGAGTTCTTCAGCCGTAAGGACCACAGCCTCTCCAGCGTCTATTTTTGCCTGGATCTCGGGGATTGTCCGACATTTATCTGTATTGTCCGATGCTCCGTTCATGTTACCCTCAGCGGAAATATTGTATTCATCCTATTTTAGGGAGAAGGATTACCTGAGAATTAGATACTTTTGTGGGAAGAATAACCCTGGAATTAGCGACTTCGAAGGGTAGGATAAACTCGAAATTCTTAACTCGAAATTCTTAACTTGGAATTCATCTTCACTTCTCTTTGTCTTTTTTTTCGTATGAAGCCTTCAGTTTCTGGAGAGTTATGGGTTTGCCGTGACCCGGGTAAAATGTCCTGCAGCCTGCTGCAATCAACCTCTTCCAGCTTATTAGAAGTTCGGGGATGTCATTTGCAAAAGGGGGAAAGACGCCCCAGGGCATGACATTGAAAAGAGTGTCTCCGACGAATGCGGCTTCATCTCCGATCACAAGGCTTATCGAGCCTGCAGTATGGCCAGGGGTGGAAATGACTTTTGCACCAGGGATGTATTTTCCAAGGTCATAGTCACCCCTTACCACTATATCGGGATTGACGGGCTGATATTTTGATTTAGAGACCATCAGGGTGTTTCCTATTCCCGAAATGATTTTTGAGAACCACATGGTGCCTCCTGGAAAGGGAGTCATGCCCTTTTCCAGGTATCCTTTTTCTGATGCATGGACCAGAACTTTTGCTCCACTTCGTTTTTTTATTTCGGCAAGACAACCTGTATGATCATAATGAGTGTGGGTAAGAATTACCAGAACGATATCCGTAAACATGAGATTATTTTGTTCAAGGGCAGTCTGGACATTTTTGATTTTGCCTTGGCATCCTGCATCCACAAGGAGCCCCTGACCACCTGAAATTATCAGATAGGAGTTTGAGTGCCCCATTGGGACATTAATTACAGTATAAGGCCTATCGCGTTCTGGTCTGTTGCTTCTCGACCTCTCACGAGTTTGCCGGTTGTTTTCGCTGGAAATCATTCCGAATTCTCCGAGGATTAGGGGCAAAAATATAGTATTTATCCGAGCTGCAGATTGAACTGTTTTCTGAATATTGAACCTTTCTTTAGTTGGTTTTTATGTATCCCATAATCTAATATATGGTTTTCATTGATCCGATATGATGAGTCATATTTTTCATGTGGAAAATGGATCTGAAGATGGCATTTGCGGAATTACATAATTACATAATTACATAAATAGAGAGGAAAAATTAGGAATTTTGCAATGCTGGTTGGAAAACCGAATCTCTTAAAAAATATTTCTCATTAGAACCCATAAGGGATAAGCGGATACAAACAATGTAAAATTTTTGCTTTTCTGAGGGCTGATTCAAGTAGAAAAACCCCTAACCACCCAAAACTTATATAAATGATGATGCGTACTATGGTGTTGCACTGCGGTAAGAGGAACCGAAGCAATACGCATCTTAGAGGGCTCGTGGTCTAGCCGGTTATGACGTCGCCTTGACATGGCGGAGGTCCTGAGTTCGAATCTCAGCGGGCCCACTCAAAGATACTCAAAACTTTCAGGAGATCTTTTCTGAAAGGTAAAAATCAAAAGCACTACATCTCTTTTAAAGATTGATTCATAAAGAGCAATTCAGTGGTGAATAAGATCTACCTGCCCAGGTAGCTCAGTGGGAGAGCGCTGCCCTGAAGAGGCAGTTGTCCCCGGTTCGAATCCGGGTCTGGGCACCATAAAAACATAGCACATCAGTAGTGTAGCGGTTATCACCGGGCGTTGCCAACGCTCGAACTCGGGTTCGAATCCCGACTGGTGTATAACTTTTTTAGAATCCTTATTTCAAGTACACTTGTTATAAGGAGTAAAAACAACACGCATCTTAGAGGGCTCGTGGTCTAGCCGGTTATGACGTCGCCTTGACATGGCGGAGGTCCTGAGTTCGAATCTCAGCGGGCCCACTCAAAGATACTC
>NZ_JJQL01000032.1:0-20449 GCF_000979975.1 Methanosarcina sp. 1.H.A.2.2 | reverse complement strand
TGTTATACACACTTTGTTCCTTAAAGGTCTTGGTCGCAGAAACTTGCACTAACAACTAGCAATTCAGTTAGTTCATTTCGCGATAGATGTTGAAACATCCATCACCCAGAATTAACCGAACCGACAAATCCTCGTCAGACAGAAAAATAACTCCTGTCTCCATTAAAAGATGATAGAGATTTTGAATTTCAACCCACACATTTGAGCTGTGTGAGGGATTCATACAAGGCATTCCTTGTATATAAAGCTTTTCCCCACCTCGCATTTTTCAAAGCAGATCCGACGCAAAACGAAATTTTGCTTGAACCTACAAAGATTCTGCAGCCCCAATCATCAAAGATCGGTAGCGGGTGAGTCTCGCACAATTGCTGTGTGAGGGATTCATACAAGACGTTACTTGTATATAAAGCTTTTTGTCCAGCAATCCACTTGCATACAGATTTTATTGCAAAAGTAATTTTGCCATAAATCTACAAGTTAATTGCCGCCTGATCTCTCCTGATCAGGGAAACTCCTAAACGCAGTACGTGGATAAATACTTTTCGGCCATTTTATCAAATAATCAGTTAAGAGGATTCAAACGGGCCCTGAAAAAAACAGAAAATGAAATAGCATACAGTACAGCATACAAGAAATGTATCTGCTCCGCATCATCTCTTAAGATGCGGGTACTACTGTGTACGCATTAAGTGCACAAATTAGTATTTTCTAGAGAGAAATCCAACCCCATAAACGGAAAAACAGAGTACAAAGGAATGGGGAATACCTGTTTTCAGTCTTAGAACTTTAAACTTGCTCAGTGAATATTATATATATAGAACCACAATTAAATAAAGGGGAGTTAGAAGTCCTTTTAATAAATTAGGAAGAAATTGGGGATTTATACCTATTTAGATCACGTTTGGCTGTTTTTATTGAAAACGGGGGAATTAATAAACACTTGAACATATATAGGATCTTTTTAGGGACTGTTTAGTTTTAACCCGGCTTTCGTCCTGTAAACAACAAGGGATTGGTTGCTCCTCAAATGCTAAAATGGAGGTTAGACATTTGATAGATATAGATCCCAGTGGTATTCTGGTTCGTTACAACGTACAACTTGAAAAGGAAATGACACCGGAAGATGCCGCAGAAGAGCTCTATCCAAAAGATTCAACGATTTACCCGATTGCAAAAGCTATCTTCGAAGGGGAAGAAGATGACGTTGTAGAGGGACTGAAAAAGGCCATTGCCGCCGGAAAGGACCCGATGGGCCTCATCAATGGAGCCTTAATGCCAGGAATGGGAGTTGTCTCCAGGCTCTACGATGAAGGAGTCATTTTCCTGCCAAACGTTATGATGTCCGCTGATGCCATGCTTGAGGGCATCGAATTCCTTAAGCAAAAGGTTGGCAAAGCCCCCGAAGTCAAAGGAAAAATCATCTGCCACGTCGCAGAAGGTGACGTCCACGACATCGGCAAGAACATTGTGGTTGCACTGCTAAGAGCAAACGGATACGATGTAATAGACCTTGGAAGAGATGTTCCTGTCGACGAAGTCCTGGACGCCGTGGAAAAAGAGAGCCCCCTGATGCTGACAGGTACAGCTCTCATGACCACAACCATGTATGCATTCAAAGAGATAAACGATAAGCTCATGGAGAAAGGCTACAGGGTTCCCTTTGCGTGCGGAGGCGGGGCCGTAAACCAGGACTTCGTATCCCAGTATGAACTTGGCGTGTACGGTGAAGAAGCATCTGATGCCCCTAAAATGGCCGATTTCATCAAGGCACATGGGGACAATATCGTAAAGCTGAGGGAGAAATTCCATAAACACTGAGGAGGTGGAGTAGATGGCAGTAACAAGATTCACTAAAATGGCTTATGCAAAAGCGGATGACATGGTCTTCGGAAAAGCTGTCAAGCCCGTCAAAGCAGGACTGGGACTTGAAATCGGCGCCGGCTACACAACCCCTGAAGTGAACTATGCTCCCAGACCGGAAGCAGGTGCATCCAAGGAAAAGCTCGTAAAGGAATATGAGAGGATTACCACTGACATCATGGCAAGGATGGTCCAGATAGGAGCTCCCGCCGTGGTACTTGAAACCGAACACGTCCAGCAGATGTCCAACAACCCCTCCTGGGGAGCAGAAGTTGCCCATGCCCAGAAAACCATCATGGAAGACTACCATGATGAATATGGCATAAAGTGCGCTCTCCGCCACACCATCGGTGACATCCGTGAAGACCGTGACTTCCTCAAGCTTAGAGGAGACAAGTACCCAGTCTTCCTTGAGGCTTTTGAACAGTGCGCCAAGTCCGGTGCTGATCTGCTTGCCGTTGAGTCAATGGGCGGTAAGGAAGTTTTCGACTATGCTATTCTCAGGAACGACATGGCAGGCATACTTTACGGCATAGGCGTTCTCGGCAGCATGGACATGGAGATGATCTGGCAAGACATTGCAGCAATTGCAAAGAAGACCGGCACTGTCGCAGCCGGAGACACGGACTGCGCCCAGGCAAACACTGCAATGTTCATTGCGGGCGGGCTGCTGGACAAGAACCTGGCCCACACAATTGCAATCATCGCAAGGTCGATTTCTGCAGCAAGGTCCCTCGTGGCCTATGAAGCAGGCGCAGTTGGCCCTGGAAAGGACTGCGGTTACGAAAACACAATCGTAAAGTCCGTTTCAGGTGTCCCGATAGCTCAGGAAGGTAAGACCTCAACCTGTGCCCACTCCGACCTGATGGGGAACCTGACCATGCAGTGCTGTGACCTCTGGTCCAACGAGTCCGTTGAATACCACGGCGAATTCGGCGGTACCACAGTTCAGTGCTGGTCCGAGACTCTTGCATACGACTGTTCTCTCATGAACGTCGCCCTCCAGTCTGGAAACGAAAAGGTCCTGAGAGACCTGTTTGTCGCCTCTGACAAGTACAGAGACCCACAGGGCTATGTGCTCGCCTATGACAACGCCTATAAAGTCGGGCAGGCAATTGCAAAGGACGGAAACGACATCTACCTCCGTGCCAAGAATGCCGCTCTCGAATCCATCAAACTCGTCGAAGAAGGAGCAAAGGGAAAACTTACCCTCTCAAGGTTCGAAGCCAAGGCCCTTGCAGATGCAAAGGCAGCCTTTGAGGCTCTCACAGATGACAAGGACAAGTTCATGAGCGACTGCCTGGACAAATACAAGACGGAAGTCAAAGTCTTCCTGCCGGAGAACTACGGCCTTTAACCGAGGCAGTTCTTCCAATTTTTATTTTTAAAAGATTTTTGGATTTACAGCATCAAAGAACTATACGAAGGGATGGACAGAAAACTGAATAAAAACTTAAGAGCGATATAAATTTATACCAGACATTGTAATTGGTTACTCCCTTTCGCAGGCAAATATTCGTTAACATAGTTATGAAGTTTACACAAAATCAACTACATTGATTCCGTAAACGGAGTTACACTGGAATACACATGTTGATTATATGTAATTCATTGATTTTAGCCCATGCATTTATTTTGTAAATGCCATAATATAAAATACAACAGTGCTTTTTTAACAATCACGTTTATAAAAAGAGCGAGATTGATAAGATCAATGCTATTCGTTTTTTTGGTGTCGGTTATTATATTTATCTTTACGCCAAATATTTAATTGTGAAAAGGTGAAGATCCGGATGCTCCCCTAATTTTCACGTCTCTATTTTTCCATATCCCTATTTTTCACATTTGCAAGCCAATCAATTGAATCAATTTGAGGTATGCAAAAAAGAAAGATGGGACTGACTATTTCGGGGAATTATTAACTGAATATTTCACGTAATCGTTGTTAGATCATAGAAATAACGGAGTTGAAAAGAAATGGTCAATGAGATGACATCAAAGGAAAGGGTCCTTGCAATGCTCGACAGGAAACCTGTTGATAGGATCCCGGTAATCTCCGGCGTTGCAATGCTTAAGGAGTACATTGAAAAGACTGGGGCAGTCTGGCCTGACTACCACTCCAACGCAGAGATGATGGTCAACATTGCAAGCTGTGCTCCTATGGAGACAGGTATTGATAACCTCGTTGTAGCCTTTGGCATGTTTGTTGAATCTGCTGCTACCGGGCTTGATGTGAAGATGGGAAGAGTTGACATTCACCCTTCAGTGAGAGGCATGTTTAAAAAACCGGAAGATGTGACATATGATAACTTCCTTGAAAACAAGTTTGTCAGGACCACAATAGATGCAATTAAACTTGCAAAGGAAAGATACCCTGATGTTGCTACCTATGCTCTCATCGAAGCTCCGATTACCCTTCTCGGAGACTTGATGGGGGCCGAAAATCTTGCCATGCTTAGTTACAGGTGCCTTCAGAAAGAAAAATTCATGGAGAAAATGCAGGACTGGCTTTCAGTGTCTCTTGAGATCAGCAAAATTTATGCTGAAGCCTGTGCTCAAGCTGGAGCTGACATTTTTTATTGTTCCGATGCATCAGCATCCCCGAACCTCCTGATGCCGGAGTTCTACTACAAAGTAGCAGGCCCATCAGAAAAGGAGCTTGGAGATTTCATCCACGAGAATGGATGCCCCTGGGAACTGCACATCTGCGGGAATACAACCTCGATTATTGAAGGTATGACCGCCACCGGAGCAGACAGCCTCAGTATCGATCAAACAGTAGATATGAGTGAAGCTACAAAGCTTGCACATGGCGTTCCTGTGGTTGGAAACGTGACCCCCCTCCTGATGGTCGATGGTACGGAAGAACAGATCATTGCAGAAGTAAGGAAGGCCCTGGACAGCGGAGCAAAAGCAAGTAAGCTCGGATGTGGAACTCCACCTCTCAGCACATCTGACAGGCTCAAGACCTGGGTAAAAGCTGCAGGTGACTGGTCAGCAGAGAACCTGTGAAGTTGCACCTCAAAAAATTCAGGAGTAAAATTAGAGATTTTTATTTGAACGCCCTGGATGCCTGATAAACCAGAACATCCAGATGGGTGCCTGGGAATTTCCGGCACCCCGGTTATTTCAAAACTTCATAATAATTTTTTAAATATTTTCGTTTTTTCATAAAGTATACCACATTTTCGAGATTTATCTGCAACATATCTATATTTCTTTGTGTGCTTCCAAATGGAACATAATAACAATGCCCACTGTAAGCGTCCTCCAGGACAAAACTTGCCCATAATTCAAGGTCATCCTGCCGAAAAACTACAGCTTCTAATTGAGGACTTTTTCCATTTCCTTTTCCTTAGTCTCAAGATTTATAGCCTGACGGAAGCTAAAGACCCGAGCCGAGACTTGAGAACTTTTAAAAACAGAGTCAGAAAAAACAGTACCTCAATAATTAAAATTAAAAAAGTAAAAAGCAGAAACTTGTTTAAAAATTGGAAGAAAAGATTTCCATTTTTCAGCATTTTCTTCAAGCGTACTTTTCTTCAAGTGTACTTTTCTTCAAGCGTACTTTTCTTCAAGCGTACTTTTCTTCAAGCATACTTTTCTTTAAGCATACTTTTCTTCAAGCGTAATATTCGTCTCTTGCTGCGACCATGGCTTTTATGTTCTCGAGAGGGGTCATGGGTGCAATTCCGCAACCAGGGGCAAGCACATCAACGCCTTCTGCAAGAGCCTGTTTGGATTCGGTTTTTATTTTGTCAACCGGGCCAGGAAGCAAAGTGAACGGGCTTGAAATGTTTCCTACGAGCCTTGCTCTGGTTCCGATGATTTCCTTTGCCTTCTTTACGCTGCCGATTTTTTCTTCAACGCTGAGGCCTTCAAATCCGCAGTCTGCCATATAGTCCAGAATAGAGTTCACATTGCCGCAGATATGCAGGACTGTAACCGAGTTCACGCTGGCGGAGAACTTCTGCAGCCTTGGCTGGAGATACTGCTTGAAGGAGTCGGGGCTCATGAGGTCAGGAGAGGCGACAGGGTCTGCAATGGCAATGACATCTGCACCTGCTTCGACCATTGCATTTGCATAGATGATTGCGGCTTCGGTTGCGAGGTCCAGAGTCTGTTCGAAGAGTTCAATTTTTTTGATGGACCATTTCATGAAGGATTTTACACTTACAAGGTCGGAAGCGATTGTGATAGGACCTTCCATACCGCCAACGATTGGCACGTCAGGGCCTACTTTTTCCCTGATGATCTTGATTGCTTCAAGTACTGCTGGAATTCTGCCTTTCTGCAGGAGGTCTGCAGGGATTGCTGCGCCTTCGAGGTCTTTGGGGTAGGGGTGACCGGTAACGGAGGGCTGCCTGTTCTTGGTACCCATATTGATCTCACAGCCCATGGCTTCGACCAGGACAGTAAGGCAGTAGGGAACCCTTACAGCTTCAAGCCCGCTGAGCTCGTGGTTGGCGAGTGCCAGCTTTGCCATAAGCTCGGGGTCAGAGTGAGATTCCGGCCAGGGAGCTCCCACTTCATCCATTAATTCCACAATCCCTGTCTGGGTTACGGAACAAACAGGTACTTTGTCAACTTGCTTTCCTTCTAATGTGTTTAAAAGTCTCTCCTTAAGTGTCATGTTACTCATGGTTTATCTCCCCATTGAAAATTATTCAGAGATTTACACCACTTGCTGTATATAACCAGGGTTAAAAATTAGCAAGGGTTAAGAAATTAGCCAGAGTTAAGAAATATGTCTAAGAAATTTTCTGGCTCGGTTTATTTTAGTCACTGGTTTATTTTAGCTATTTATACATTTGATCTTTCAGATTGTAGGATCTTTTAGATCAAATTTTTAACAGGATTGCCCCGGTAACCCCCAGAGGCACATAAGAGTTTTAGAGTTTTTTAAGCGGGCAATTAAGCCTGCATGCCACCGAAATCCCCTTTTTCGGCTGACTAATATAATCTATGTTTTATGCTATATCATTGTTTGGGAGCTTACGAATCAAAAAACTTTGACCTTTAAGAAAAAAACCATCCTATATGTAATAAATCTATCATGGAAAAAGGGCGAGCAGGATAAGCCAGGCAAATAAACCAGGCAAATAAACCAGGCAAATAAGCCAGGCAAATAAACCAGTCAAATAAACCAGGCAAATAAGATAGATAAATCCCGAGCAAAATACCGGGAAAGCTCTGTAAAGAAGAATAAAAAGAAAAGAATCGAGTCAGGGATCGAGTATGAAACTAAATCCGGATAGAATAAGGATATTCGAAGGGGATATCGTGAAAATGAAAGTTGATGCCATTGTCAATGCTGCAAACAATACACTTCTCGGAGGCGGGAGAGTAGATGGGGCTATCCACAGGGCTGCAGGTCCCGCGCTACTGGAAGAGTGTAGAACCCTTAACGGCTGCCCCACAGGAGAAGCAAAAATTACATCAGGACACCTTCTGCCTGCAAAATATGTTATACATACTGTTGGCCCCGTATGGCAGGGTGGCAGAGGAGGAGAAGATGAACTTCTTGCTTCCTGCTACAGGAAGAGTCTTGAGCTTGCAAGAGAGCATAAAATAAAAACGATTGCATTTCCAGCCATAAGTACAGGAGCATACAGCTTTCCCTCCGAAAGAGCAGCCGGGATTGCAGTTTCTCAGGTAAGGAAGTTTCTTCAGAGAAATGAGCTGCCTGACATAGTTTTGCTTGTCTGCCATAATGAAGAAACCTGCAAAAGCATCAAAAAAGCCCTTGATGGGAATCTTTAAAATATAATTTAGATTTAGAATTCTTTTTATATCTTCTTATAATATCTTCTTTTATAATGTAAACCTTCTTCGAAGAGACAACTTAAACGCTTAATAAACAATTTACAAAAAGCAGATTTGGAAAGTTTTCTCCCACTCTCACTTATGGGAGATTGTTTATATAGTATGTTAGAAAAATAGGTTTGAAATAAAAATTAGAATGACAGCAAATTCCGGATTTTAAAATATTATGTAATGCAAATTTACAGGTATTTTAATTATATCAGTATTCAAAGTACATCAGTATTCAAAGCATATCAGTATTCAAAGCATATCAGTATTCAAAGTACATCAGTATTCAAAGTACATCAGTATTCAAAGTATATCAGTATTGAAATTTATCAGTATTTCAACACTTATCAGCGTACATTTATCAATGCAAGTTTAATCAAATGAAAATTTATCGACATACATTCACTGGCGAAATTTATAGATATACAAACAGCCGGAAAAGAAAAGATCCGCACTAAAAGAAAAGATTAACTTACATAATACTCAGATGAACCTGCAGGATTATACCGAGAAAAGAGGGACAGGAGGAATAGTTATCATTCACGATGAAGCCTTTCAGAGAGGCCTTGACCTGGTTAAACGCAAAAGGTACGAGAAAGCCATTAACACATTCAATAAAATTCTGGACAAAAACCCAAGCCATAAGGGAGCCCTTTTCAACAGAGGGCTTGCTCTCCTCGAAACTGAAAAAACTCAGGAAGCCCTCAACTCATTTAATGAAGTCCTGCAGCTTGAACCTGGAAACTCCGAAGCCCTCTACAGAAAAGGAACCTCTCTTGCCATTCTTGAGAGATTTGAAGAAGCGCTTGAAGCCTATGAAAGTGCACTTGAAATTTCCCCGGATACCCCTGAAACCTGGTATATGAGGGGGCTTGCTTTTGCCGAAATAGAGAGGACTGAAGCTTCAATCCTCTGCTTTGAAAAAGCCCTTGAACTTAAGCCTGAGTATACAGACGCCTGGTGTGCAATGGGGACAGTAGCCGGAAAAGCAGACAGGTATGAAGAAGCCCTGGGAAATTTTGGGCGTGCGCTTGAAATAAACCCCAGAAATTCAGAAGCCTGCTATGCAAAGGGCCTGATTCTTGCAAAGCTTGAAAAATACGAAAATGCACTCGAATGCTTTGATTCCCTTATCCGGGAAACCCCAAAAGATACGAATGCCCTTGAACAAAAATGCCTTGTCCTTGCAAAGCTCGGGAAAAAAGAAGAAGCTCTGCAGTCCCTTGAGGATTTTTTAAAGAAGTTTCCTGCAAGTGAAGCTGTCCTTTACCATAAAGCTCTCCTTTTAAACGAACTTTCGAGGTATGAGGACGCAGAAAAAACCTTTTCAAAAGTATTGAAGCTCAACCCCGGACACAGAGAAGCCTGGTTCAGGAAAGGTTTCGCTCTTGTGCAACTGCTCAGGCTTAATGAAGCCATTGAGGCTTTTGAAGAAGCCATCCGGCTGGATCCTGCGTATTTTGAAGCCTGGAATTATAAGTGCCTTGCACTCATGAAACTTGAGGCATACGAAGAAGCCCTCGAAACCTTTGATTCCGTGCTTGAAACCTATCCTGATATGAAGGAAATCTGGTACAACAGGGCACTTGCTCTTTTGAAACTGCAGAACTTTGCGGAAGCGGCCCGGTCCTTTGCCCGTGTTACGGAACTTGACCCCACCAATACGGATGCATGGTTCCAGCAGGGGCGCCTGCTTGCCAGAGCAGGAAAATATGAAGAAGCTCTTGAAACCCTTGACAGCCTGCTTGAACATGACCCTGATTTTATCGAAGCCCAGAAGTTCAGGGGCTCAGTGCTTGTAGGGCTCGGACGCTTCGAAGGAGCTCTGGAGTCCCTTACAAAAAGCCTTGAAAAGGAACCGCAAAACTACAACATGTGGCTTCAAAAAGGACTCATTCTCCTCGACAGCGGGAAATTCGAGCCTGCCCTGAAAGCTCTTGAAAATGCCGCAGACCTGAAACCTGAAGACGAAATCTGCTGGATGAACAAGGGTTTTGCCCTCTATTCTCTGGAACGTTATGAAGAAGCCCTTGAAGCCTTTAAGGAAGGCTTGCGGCTGAACCCCTATCTTGAGAAGGGCTGGAACAAGAAAGGAATAGTGCTCGGAAAGCTAGGAAAACCCGAAGAAGCCCTTGAAGCTTTCGAAGAAGCAATAAAACTCAGGCCGGACTTTGAGGATGCCTGGAAAAATAAAGGACTCTTGTTTTTTGCCTCAGAAGAGTACGAAAAAGCCGAAGAAGCCTTTGCCGAAGTCCTTAAAACAAACCCTGAAGATATCGATTCTCTTTACAACAGGGGCATATCCCTGCTCAGGCTGGGAAGAAAAGAAGCGGCCCTCGAATACCTTGAAAAAGTCGTTTCCCTCAGTCCCGATTATCCTGACCTTTCCTACAGCATTGGGGTTGCATTGATGGAACTGGGGAAACAGGAAAAAGCCCTGGAAACCTTTGAAAAGCTTGCTGCAAAGAATCCGGATGATATGGAAATCCAGTGCAGGACAGGAAAGCTTGCAATGGAGCTCGGGAAGCATGAAACTGCCCTGCAGGCATTCGAAAAGGTCCTGGTTGAAAAACCCGAATCAAGAGAAGCCTGGTACAGGAAAGGGCTTGCCCTGCTGAAACTGGAACGCTTTGAAGATGCTGTAAAAGCCTTTGCCGAAGTAATTACAAGGGACGCCGATTATGAAGACGCCGGAACCCTCAAGGGCTTTTCCCAGATGAAGCTCGGAAAATGTCTCCCTGCCCTGGAAACCTTTGAAAGCGTACTTGAGAGAAGACCTGACGCGGGCATGACCTGGTACTACAGCGGCCTGACCCTTTACAGGCTGCACAGGCAGGAAGAGGCAGCCAGGGCTTTTGAATCGGCTGTCCGCCTTAATCCGGAGCTGTATGACGCCTTTGAATACAGGGCAAGCTGTCTCTTTGAAACCGGGCAGTATGAAACTGCTCTCGAAGCTTTTGAGGCCGTGCTGGAAAAAGACCCGAAAAACCTTTCAGCCCTGTACAACAAAGCGATTTGCTTCCTTGAACTGAAGAGGTATAAAGAAGCTACTGAAGCCCTCTCAAATCTGCTTGAACTTGACCCTGACAGGGAAGAGACGAAGTTTAAGCTCGAAGAAGCAAAGTTAAAGCTCGAAGAGGCAAAGTTCAAACTAGGGATTGAGCATTTCGAACTCGGCCAATACAACGAAGCTCTTACCCTTTTTGAAGAAATTTCTCAGAAAAACGATTCCGTACTTTACTGGAAAGGGCTTGTGTTTATCCGGCAGGAAGCTTATGAAAAGGCACTTGAAGTCTTTTCAAGGCTCACTGAGCAGGATTCGCAGTTTGCAGAAGGCTGGTACTTCATCGGGCTGTCCTGTTCAAAACTCGGGAAACATGAAGAAGCTTCCGGAGCCTTCAAAAAAGTCCTTGAAATCGACCCGGCATTCCGGGATATACACGAGATATACTACCATCTGGCCCTTTCCTGCTTTGAACTCGGGAACTTTGAAGATGCCCTGACAGCCTTTGAGACAGCCCTTAAAACAGCTCCTGAAAATTCGGACAAAAACCCGGACAAAGTCCGGAATATTATGTATAAAAAGAGCCTCTCCCTGCTCAGGCTTGGAAGATATGAAGAAGCTGAACCGGGCTTTAAGGAAGTTCTCGTCAGGGACCCGGCAAATGCTGAAGCCCTTGCACACCTGAGCACTGCCTGTTTCAAGCAGGGCCATTATGAAGAAGCCCTGGATCTCTTTGAAAGGGTACTCATTCAGACTCCGGGAAGAAAAACTATCCTTTTCAGAAAGGGGCTTGCCTTAAAAGCCCTTGGGAAAAAACAGGAGGCTCTGGCTGCCTTTGACCTTGTCCTTAAACTGAAGCCTGCCTGCACATACGCCCTCGACCAGAGAGGATACACTCTTTTCGAACTTGAAAAGTATGAAGAAGCAGCTGAAGCCTTTAAAGCTGCGCTGGAGTACTGCCCGAAAAAGGCATATCTGCAATATCTAAGGGCTATTTCCATTTTCAGGCTTGGAAACTTCAAAGAAGCCCCACAGGAATTTGAAAAAGCCCTTGACCTCGGGTGCCGGAAACCTGACATTCCCTATTATACAGGGCTTTCCTGCTTTGCAACAGGAGAGTATGAAGGAGCTGTAAAAGCCTTTGATATTGTCCTCAAGACAGGAGTACGGGACCCGGAAATCCTGCAAAAGAGGGCTCTTGCTCTTTTCAAACTCGGGAAGTCAGAAGAAGCCGTATCTGCAGTAAACGCCCTTCTTGAAATTTCCGCTGAAAACCTGACCGGAGAAGGTAGGGGAGAGACAAACGACAGAGACACAGGAGAAAACCCTCAGGTCTATCATGAGCTCCTTGAAAAATTTGCATCCGCCCTGATAGAACTTGGGAAACCTGAAGAAGCCCTGCTGCCCCTTGAGAAGCTTGCAAGAGGCGGATTAGCTTCAAAAGAGGCCCTTTACAGCAGAGGGATAACGCTTCTAGAACTCGGAAGGCAGGAAGAAGCCTTTGAGGTCTTTTCTGAGATACTTGAGGCTTACCCGGACTTCAAGAGGGCGTGGTACGGAAAAGGACTTGTGCTGTTTTCACAGGAGCATTATGAAAAAGCCCTTGAAGCCTTTGAACAGGCTGTGCTTGAAAGCCAGGAAAATGGGCCGAAAATAAATGATCCGGAATCAGAAGACGCCTGGACCAAAATAGGGCTTGCCCAGCTCAAAACCGAAAGATATGAGGATGCCTATGAGACCTTTGAAAAGGTCCTTGAGAAAAAGCCGATGGCTGCAGACGTGTGGTACTTAAGCGGGCTTGTCATGAGAGGGCTTGACCAGAACGAGGAAGCCGTGGAAGCTTTTGAAAAGGCCCTGGAGCTCAACCCTGACATTACAGCTGCCCTTGAGCAGAAAGGACTTGCCCTTCTTGCACTGTGCAGGTACGAAGAAGCCCGGAACGCCTTTAGTTCAGCCCTTGTCCGGAACCCTGGAAACGCGGATATCCTTTACAGCCGTGCAGTAGCCAGTTTCAAGCTCCTTAACTTCGAAGAAGCTGCAGGAGACTTTGAAAGGGTGCTCCTCCTTGCCCCTGATTTTCCGGACTACACCGAAGCCTGCTACAGGCTCGGGATTGCCAGCATCGAACTTCAGGACTACGAAAAAGCCCTGCAGGCCCTTGATCAGGTCCTTGAACGCGAGCCCGCGCACAGGGAAGCACTCTCTAACATGGCTCTTGTGCTCTTCAACCTCGGAGAGTACGAAGAAGCTGCCGAGACCTTTGAACTGCTGCTCAAAACGTCCCCTGAAGACCCTGAAAGCCTGAACTACCTCGGGCTCTGCCTCCTTGAACTTGATAACCCGAAAGAAGCCCTGAAAGCCTTCGAAAAAGCTGCCCTTTTCAACCCGAAAAATGAAGAAGCCCTTTATAACGCAGCTACGACCCTTATTAAGTTAAACAGGACTCAGGAATCCCTCGGGTACTTTGACCGCATCCTTGAGATCTCTCCTGAGAACTACGATGCCATGAACTACAAAGGAATTGCCTTCTGTATGCTTGAAAAGTACAGGGAAGCCCTGAGGTCCTTTGACGATGTGCTTGGGAAAGACCCGGACAATATCAAGGCAATCTATAACGTGGGAGTAGTCTGCTTCAAACAGAAACTCTACGAGACCGCAGCCAGGGCTTTTAAGGAAGCCCTTGCCATCAACCCCTGGCACGAGCAGTCCCTCAGGCATCTCGGCCTCTCTCTTGCAAAAACCGGAGATTATGAAGAAGCCCTGAAAGCCTTCGAAAAGCTGCTCAGGATAGACCCCCAGGACGTCCAGTCCATGAACTACAGAGGAGTTATCCTCGGAAAGATGGAAAGATATGGGGAAGCCATAAAGGCTTTTGACGAGATCCTGCGTGTCTACCCGGATATGGCGGATGCGAGGAAAAAACTTGAGGTATTAAAGTCCCTTGAAAATGAAGAGAGATCCTATTAATTCTCGTAAAGGAGAGGATCCCTTCTGAGGAGGGATCTTTTCCGAACCTTTTTTCAAAACAGTAGAAGGTGCCCACGCCAGCTCGTCTGGAGGTCCGTCAAAAAAGAAATAAAAGTTACACCAGCATACCCCTCTGTGAGCAAAGAGATATGTAAAAGCAGAAAAAAGCCTTTAAATTTTTTTACAATGGTCTTATCCTGATCCGATCTTCTAATACAACAGCAAAATGCCCTTCCCAATCATCACGCGATCCTATTACTTTTACGAGAGTTTTCGCAATGCAGGCAGAAGAGGTCATAGGTACTCGAAAAAGAATTATTTCACTTGCTGCTGGCTGCTTCGTGCGGAAAGTCTGGTCTATGGAATGATCGAGTTCAGAAAAGCTTCGTAAAAATTGGTTTAAAATAAAAAGATAAATTTAGGAAGACGTGCCTAAGGTTAATCGTAAAGTGTTGAGAAAGGTGATTGATTGGGTACTGAAAGTCTTCAGACTTATAATAAAATCGAACCATCTTCATGTTCTATAAAAGATAGAATAATCCAAATTATCGGGTTCTCTGCTTTATTACTATGGCTCGCAGTATATGCAATCCAAACAATCAATTTTAATGAATATGAAGACGGTTCATTACTTAACGACGATTCATTAATAAAAGCATTATTATTTCTGGCCATGTTTTCCTTTGCGTTGTCTATTCTTCTAGGAACGTGGATATACTACAAAATAAAACGCGCTTATTCCAAGGATCCGTCAAACTGGATAATTAAATTAATTAAGTGGTTTACATTAGGACTTCTTGTTTTCATGCTGTCAATTCTATATACATTAGTCCCAGAATCCAACAGATTCTTTACGATATACTTAATTGCATTGACGTTTGCAGTAAAATACGTAAGAGATGAAATGTTAAAAAAATGGAAAACAGAACACGAAAGAACATACATGTAAAAAGGAAAAAGCCGTCTAAAATTTCAAAATATCCATGAGTAAATCCTGGCTTAACTTGAGAGTAAAGGATGGCTTGTTCTAAGCGCCTGCACTGCATCAAGAGGGATATTCTCGTTTGCCAGCAGCCGCATCAGGCCCCTTCCTGAGAAATCTCAAAGGGATATACCTTCTCTGCCCTGAGCAAATCACTTGCATAGCTCAGACACGCCTGAATATCTTCATGGGTAAGGCCCGGATAATTCCGCAGGATCTCGGACTCTGACCAGTCTCTGGCCAGCAGATCGATTATTAACTCGACTGCAAGGCGTGTCCCTTTAATTACAGGCTTGCCCGCAAGAACTGCAGGATCAATAATGATACGTTCTCTCCAGGTCATATGATTGCACCTGATTAAAATATGAGCCTGCCATGTATTTAGGTTTAGGGTGACAACTATCATGCCCGAAAAAAGAAGTAAGATAAACTCTCTTAACCCCGGAAATCGTATTTAATCCACAGATTATAAGATTCTTACGCCAGCTTGCCTGGCGGTCCGTCAAAAGAGAAGAAATCAGAAAATAGAGACTTGAAAAAGCAATAAAAAACAATAAAAATAGACATGGAACCCCCCTACTTCTTATGTAACTTTTACTTTTGGGCTTTTCTTTTTTCATTGTAAGACCGCTCTCCTGCGTCGAGCGTGACAAGAACGAACCGGTATGGAGAATTACTGTTGTACTGGTCAGAAATTTTTGTAATTTAGTCCTCTTGAGCGCAGCGAAAAGGACTGCGGGATCCCAAGTCGCAATTCGGGAGAGTCGCAATTCGGGTGCCGAAGCGAAACTCTGCTGGCGAAACTCGGATGAAAAACAAATAAAAAAAAGAAGTACCGGGCTGTCGTATTTTGCCCGGATACCATTTTTTAGTTAAATCAAAAGTCTTCTTATTCTTCCTGCTTTGCCTCAATGTAAATCGCAGGCCTGAAAGGTTCTGCAAACCTGGACTTCTTCTGCGGGTCATACTCCGGAGAATCGGCGCTGTAGATTTCAACAGGGCAGCCGAGTTCTTTTTCCAGGAAGGAGGCTGATTCTTTCAGAAGGGCCTGTTCATCAAGGCCGAGGTAAGCAAAGGTCTCGTAGCGTTCTGCACCGCCGCTCTTGAACTCGGGCACTAATTTCTGCACGAACTTCGGGATCTCCTTGCCAAAACGCTTCAGGTCAGGGTTTGCCATCAGGGTTTTGATCAGAGTACCTACTTCCAGAGGGGCTTCAATCTGCAGTTCGCAGGCACACTTTATTGCTGCGGCTTTCCAGGCAGGAGAGGTATAGAGGTAGACCTTTTGAGGAGTTATCTTTGTAACCCTCAGGATCTCTTCAATATCGTCAAGGGTACTCTTTACAGCCTCTTCCGCAAGTTCGGCTCCTTCGTCTATAAGGTCTTCATTGTAGAGCGGGTACTGGGCAAGGGAGATTGAGTCTTCGTGCCCCATGGCTTCCCAGATCTCTTCACAGAGGTGAGGGGTGAAAGGAGCCATAAGCTTGACCCAGTTGTCCAGCACGTAGTAAAGCAGATTTTCCCCGCCTCTCCTCTGATACCATCTAATATCGTTAAGGAGCAGGAAGAAAGAGTTCTGGATGGCTTCCCGCGTCTGGATGGAGTCAAGGGCAGTGTTTGTTCCCCTGATATAGTTCTGCATCCTTGAAAGCATCCAGCGGTCGATCTGCTTTAGCTCGGTGCTCAGGTTTGCCCGTTTTCCATTCTCGATTACATCCTTTGCAAAGGAATAGAACCTGTCCACCTGCCTGCGGGCGGACTCTATTCCCGTATTCTGCCAGTCGGCGTCCTGGGTCTGTTCGGCTGATGAGAGGATATACATCCTTGTTATGTCTGCCCCGTAAGCGCTGACCGCGCTTTCCAGGGTAAGGATGGGACCTTTGGACTTGCTCATCTTCTGCCCTTCAAGGGAGACAAAACCGTTTACTGCAAGAGCTCTTGGCCATTTATCTTCCTCAAAAAGGGCTACGTGATGGAAGAGGAAGAAGAGCAGGTGGTTAGGGACAAGGTCCTTTCCGGAAGAACGCAGGTCAACCGGATACCAGTAGTTGAAATCACTGCGGATTTCGTCAATGAGTCCGGAGGCAAGGCCTGTTTCTGCTGAAACCGCTGAAACGTCGCCTTTTCCGAGCAGGACATAATCAAAGAAGGAAAGGGTAAGCTGCTCAAGGGCAAGGTCGCCTCTCTCGATGAACCTGGCAATTATATAATAGCTCATGTAGATTGTCGAATCCCCAAGAGACTCTATTAGCCATTCCTTATCAAAGGGAAGGCGGGTCCCAAGCCCTTTCCTGCGGGCACATGCCTTATCCTTGAGCCAGTCTACCTTGTTTTCGAACTCTACCCTGTATTCCTCGGGAATAATCCGCATCTGGCTGAGGCATTTGTAAACCTTTGCTTTCCATTCGGGGTCTGAATAGTTAAGGAACCACTGGCCTTTGACCATGTTCACAACACAGGGAGTACCGCAGCGGCAGACCACGGGTTCACTGAATTCATAGAAGGTTTCTCCTGCATTTGAGGCAATGAAATCCCTGGTAAGTATGTCTTTGACCTTGGAGACCGGGTAGCCTGTATATTTCCCTGTGAGCTCCTTAAGGACTCCACCGTGGAACTCTCTCCTGTACACGATCTTTGTGGCTTCCTCGGCTTTCGGGTCTTTCTGGTTTGCAATTCCCATACTTTCTACGATCTCTTTTGCCGGGAATTCCCCGAATTCGGGGACCTTGATAAGGGAAATCAGTTCGATTTTTTTGAGGTCTTCGGTAATCCCGTACTCGCTCAGGTCTGCATCATAGAGGTCACGCAGGGCAAGGTAGTCAAAAGGTGCATGTGCAGGCACGCTCATTACTATTCCGCTTCCGTTTTCGGGCCTTACGAAGGATGCAGGAAGAGAGATGACTTCATCTCCGGTTATCGGGTTTGTGAGTTTTATCCCTATGACGGATTTTGCAGGCACGTCCTCGATGTATTCCACGGTCCTGTCCGTAAAGGTCAGTTTTCTGAAAGCTTCCTTGCTGACAACCCAGAACTCTTCGTTTCCGTCTTTTTCGACTCTGGCCTTTACGTAATCCACTTTGGGGTTGACCCAGAGGTTTGTCACTCCATAGGTGGTTTCCGGCCGGAGGGTAGCACAGGGGAGGACCAGGTCTTTGTACCGGAATTTTATCAGGGTGTATTCCACAATTGTGGCTTCTTCCCCATGCAGGATATCATGGTCTTCTACAGGGTTGTTGTCGTTCGGGCACCATTTCACGGGGTGGGAGCCTTTCCCGATCAGACCCTTTTCTTCAAGCCGGACATACTGCCATTCAATGAACTTTTTGTAGGTCGGGTCAGTTGTTGTGAATTTACGCCTCCAGTCAATGGAGTACCCGATCATGCGCATGGCTTTCTCGGCTTCCTGCTTGAAATAGTCAACGATTTTTTCAGGGGTATCGAGGGTCGGCAGGATATCTCCAGGAATCCCATGGAGGCGTTCGTAAACGTCCATGGTCTGAGGGTCCCGGCTTGCAATCAGCTCAGCAAGCCCCACAATGGGTGTGCCTGTTACGTGAAAGCCCATCGGGTAAAGTACATTGTATCCGAGCATCCTTTTGTACCTTGCCACGACGTCCCCTATAGTAAAAGTCCGGGTGTGCCCTGCATGCAGGTTCCCGTTCAGGTAAGGGTAAGGAATTGTTATGAAATACTTTTCCCGCTTATCTGGCTCAGGCTGGAAAATCCGGCTCTCATTCCATTTTTTCTGCCATTTATTTTCGATCTCATGAGGTTTATAATCCTGCTCCATTCGTGTTCACGCCCACCGATGAGTATGATAAAAGAATCTGAAGAAATCCCGGGGATATGAATAATAATCCTGAGGATATGAATAATAACAGTAAAGCAGTTTCAAGAAGCCAATTTGCGGCCTCAAGAATCCTGAATTGATTAAAGGATACCGGAATCCGCTTATGTCAATCACCCGACATAAATAGATCAACTGTTTGCGGTTCCGGCACGTAAATATTTATCTTCCGACTTCTCTTTAATCGAATTCGCAAATCAAACTATCTGAGAATCAAATTCGCAAATCAAATTATCTGAGAATCGAATTTGCAAATCAGATCTGTTTTCCGGTTTTATTTCGCCTTTCCGAAGATTGCTTCCCGGATGGCATCGATATTTGCATCTACTAAAGTAGGTTCCTCGCAGATATCGATCACGGTCTGAGGGTCTTTAAGGAGATGCCCCGTAGTAATGCATACAACGGTTTCGTCTCTGCCAATGACACCCATATCAACAAGTTTCTTAAGCCCTGCTACAGAGGCTGCACTTGCAGGTTCGACGCCTATGCCTTCAAGCCTTGCGAGGTCCTTCTGGGCTGCAAGGATTTCTTCATCATTAACAGACTCTGCAGTCCCGTGGGATTCCCGGATTGCGCTGAGGGCTTTTGTAGCGTTTACAGGGTTTCCAATCCTGATTGCAGTTGCAACTGTTTCAGGGTGCTCTTCCGGAGTGATTGCAGGAGCCCCGCTTTTGATGGCTTTTACGATGGGGCAGGAACCTTCAGCCTGGATTCCGGTCATTTTCGGGAGAGAATCGGTTATTCCAAGTATTTTGAACTCCCTGAAACCCTTATATATTGCAGTAATATTTCCTGCGTTTCCTACGGGCAGGACAATTCTGTCAGGCACTTTGAAGCCGAGCTGGTCTGCAATCTCAAAGCCGATGGTTTTCTGGCCTTCAAGCCTGTACGGGTTGATGGAGTTTAAAAGGTAGATTTTTTCCTGGGAACAGAGCGTGCGCACAAGAGCAAGGGCATCGTCAAAGTTTCCACGGATGCTGAGGACCTTTGCTCCGTGCATGAGGGCCTGGGCTACTTTACCAAGGGCTACTTTCCCTGCAGGGAGCAGCACTATAACAGGGATTCCTGCTTTTGCCCCGTAGATTGCAAGAGATGCGGAGGTGTTTCCTGTAGATGCGCAGGCAACGGTCTTCATCCCGAGCTCAAGCGCTTTCGTAACTCCAACAGTCATGCCCCTGTCCTTGAAGGAACCGGTGGGGTTCATGCCCTCGTGTTTTACGTAGAGTTCTTTAATCCCTATCTTTTCGGCCAGGCGGTCGCATTTGTATAAAGGAGTCCCGCCTTCCCTGATAGTCACAGGCTCCCTTTCGATCGGGAGGAGTTTTGCGTACTTCCAGACCGAAGGGCATTCGGTCTTCAGTTTTTCCATGTCAAGTTTAATTGAGGAATAGTCATAAATAACATCAAGCAGCCCGTTACATTTGCTGCAGGTATAGATTACTTCATCTTTGGAATACTCTGCACCGCATTCGATACATTTCAGATGATACATTAAATTGCTCCTGTGTCTGATTATTTAGAATTATTCGGATACCGGGTTTCAAGTAGTACCCAATTTCATGTTAGTATTTATTACACGATTTCATGTTATTACATGATTTCATGATATTACACGATTTCACGTTATTACACGATTTCACGTTATTACACGATTTCACGTTATTACACGATTTCATGTTATTACACGATTTCATGTTATTACACGATTTCATGTTATTACACGATTTCATGTTATTACACGATTTCATGTTAGTTTATTAATACAACCCGGAGTTCGGGTCAGCATAATCTTGATTTCGGATTAGTATAATATTAGAGTTTAATAATATTTTGTATCCTTAACACTTTACTTGCTTTTAAATTATACTATTTTTAAAATTGTACTGTATTCGGGCTTTATAATAGCTCCGTAACAACAGTCTTATAAAGCATACTCGTCCCCACGATAATTCATCAACCCCGGAAGGTACTGAAA
>NZ_JJQL01000049.1:0-20499 GCF_000979975.1 Methanosarcina sp. 1.H.A.2.2 | reverse complement strand
ATTGCAATTATTCTCGGCACAAGGCCTGAAATTATAAAAATGAGCCCTATAATCAGAGAATGTGAGAAACAGGGCATAGAGTATTATATACTGCATACAGGCCAGCACTACAGCTACGAGATGGATAAAATCTTTTTTGAGCAGCTGAAACTCCCGCAGGCAAAGTACAACCTCGATGTTGGATCTGGCCTCCACGGCAAACAGACAGCAAAGATGCTCGCCAGAATCGAAGAAATCCTGATAAAAGACAGACCCGACGTTGTCCTGGTCCAGGGAGATACAAATACCGTTCTTGCAGGCGCCCTTGCAGCATCCAAACTTCAGATAAAAATAGGTCACATTGAGGCAGGTTTAAGGTCCTTCGACAGGACAATGCCCGAAGAAACCAACAGAATTATTGCAGACCATATTTCCGATTATCTCTTTGCTCCAACTGAGACCTCAAGAAAATACCTTCTAAATGAAGGCATCCCCGAAGAAAAAATCTTCGTTACAGGAAACACGGTTGTGGATGCAGCCTACCAGAACCTTGAAATCTCTAAAAACGGAGCCGATATCCTTGAAGAACTCGGCTTGAAAGAAAAACAGTACTTCGCAGCCACAGCCCACCGTGCCGAAAATGTTGACAGCAAAGAACGTCTCGGTGGAATTCTTAACGGTTTTTCTCAAATATACAAAGAATTCAGCCTCCCAATCATCTTTCCAGCCCATCCCCGGACCGTGAAAATGATCGGAGAATTTGGCTTCAAAGTGCCTGAAGGCACAAGACTGATCGAACCCCTCGGCTACCTGGAATTTTTGCAGCTAGAAAGCGGAGCCAGGCTTATCCTTACCGACAGCGGAGGTGTCCAGGAAGAAAGCTGCATCCTTAAAGTCCCCTGCGTGACGCTTCGGGACAACACCGAAAGGCCGGAAACGGTGGATGTTGGTGCAAATTTGATTGCTGGGTGTGGAGAAAATATAATAGAATGTGCAAGAAAAATGATTGAGTCAGATTGTGAGTGGGAAAAACCATATGGAAATGGAGATTCTGCAGAGCTGACCCTCGGGAAATTACAGTAATTGAATAGATCAATTGAACACGGCAAAACGAAATCCCGTAACTTAAAATCCTCAAATTAAAATCGCAATTTTAAAATCAGAAATATTATTTTTAAAAGGTGGAACAAGGCATGTCAAAAATCTGCGTACTCGGCCAGGGATACATTGGCCTCCCTACTGCTCTTCTTTTTGCAAACAACGGCCACGAAGTTGTGGGCATTGATGTAAACAAACGTGTTGTGGAAACCCTCAAAGCAGGCAAAATGCCCTTTGAAGAAAAAGGCTTCCAGGAACTGCTGGACGGAGCCATTGCCAAAAATGCCTTCAGAGCCGAATCCCTTGCCGAAGAAGCCGATGCCTTCCTTGTAGCTGTCCCAACCCCCTTTGACTCCGAGATGCGGATGGCTGACCTCAAATACGTGGTTTCAGCCTGCGAAATGATTGTCCCCCACCTGAGAAAAGGCAACCTCGTAATTATAGAATCCACAATTCCACCCAAAACCTGTGACAAGCAGGTAAAACAAATCCTGGAAAAGTCCACCCTTAAAATGTGCGAGGACTTCTACGTCTCCCACTGCCCCGAAAGAGCAATCCCAGGCAACACCCTCCACGAAATGGTCTACAACGACCGCGTAATCGGCGGCGTAGACGAAAAGTCCACCCAGCTTACAGCCGACCTTTACTCTTCCTTCGTAAAAGGAAACCTCCACCTGATCACCAGCACAACCGCCGAAATGATCAAACTGATGGAAAATACCTTCCGAGACGTCAACATCGCCCTTGCCAACGAGTTCGCCCAAATCGCCGACGACTACGGCATAGACGTCTGGAAAGCCATCGAAATCGCAAACAAACACCCCCGCGTAAACATTTTAAAACCTGGCCCCGGCGTAGGCGGCCACTGCATAGCAATCGACCCCTGGTTCCTGACCGAAAACGCAAACAACAGCAGCCTGATAATGATGTCCAGGCAGATAAACGACTCAATGCCCCAGTACGTCCTGAAGATGGTCAAGGAAATGCTTGCAGGCATTGAGAACCCTACAATTACTATTTTTGGGGTTGCGTATAAGGGAGATATTGCGGATACAAGAGCTACTCCGGCTAAGAAGTTTATCAAGCTTGCAGAAAAGGAAGGGTTCAAGGTTAAGATTTATGATCCGTTTGTGAAGGAGTGGAGTTATCCGATTCTTGGGTTGGAAGAGGCTGTTGAGGGAAGCGATTGTATAGTTGTGTTGACGGATCATTCAGAGTTTAGGGAGATGAATCCAGATAAACTTACAGGGTATATGCTGAATCTAAACATATTTGATAGTAGAAGTGTTATTAATGAAAAATTGTGGGGGAAGACTGGGTTTAGAGTAAGAACTATTGGGAAATAACTAGTGTCATGGCAATTTAATTATTGAACATAGTCTTTGGATATTTCCCCTTCGTAATACAAGGATTCAGAGATTATTAGGTGATCAATAACTAAATTTTCTCGACACTAGTGCATCGCTTCCAAAAATGAAGAAACTAGATTGTAACTGTTTAGATAAAAGTATACTGGTAAAAATAAATGACAAATAATAAACTTCTCATACAAAGAGTTGGATTAGTTGGTGTTACAAATCTTCTCTTAGGTTTAAGCACTATAATATTGCTTCCAATTCTGACGAAAAATATATCTATTGCAGATTACGGTATATGGGCTCAGATTAGTGTTACTATTTCTATATTGCCTGGTATTACGATGCTAGGATTACCATTCACTATGACACGGTTTATACCTTCCGCTCAGACAAGAGAGGAAATCCAGGAGATGTTTTATTCTATACTAGTTATCATTTCAATAAGTAGCGGATTAGCATGCTCATTGATCTATCTCTTTTCAAAAAGTATAGCTTTAACTCTATTTGATGGTAATATTACTATTGTAGAAATTGTATCGTTGATCGCATTTATTGAGTGTTTGAATAGTACATTAAACAGCTATTTCAGAGCAACACAACAAATAAAAAAGTATTCAGTATTTACCTTCATGCAAACAGTGTTGTATTTGTTCTTTGTTATTATCTTTGTACTTGCAGGAAAAGGCATCTTAGGTGCTACAATCGGACTCCTAATAAGAAGCCTCATTTTATTTTTGATAATGGCATACTTTGTTTTTAACGATATTGGGATTAAACTTCCTAAGTTCACAAATTTGAAAGAATTAGTGAGTTATGGAATCCCTACAATCCCAATAAACTTCTCAAGATGGATTGTGGAATCAAGTGATCGTTATGTAATAGCTATATTTTTGGGCACAACAGCTGTTGGATACTATACACCAGGTTATTCTCTTGGTAATATTATATACATGCTTATAGCTCCTATTTCATTTATACTTCCTTCTACTTTATCAAAATACTATGATGAAAAGAATATAACAGAAATCAAAAAGATACTAGACAATTCTTTAAAGTATTTTCTTGCAATTGGTATACCATCTGTATTTGGCCTTTCACTATTATCCAAGCCTATATTGTCGATATTATCAACACAAGAAATTGCTTCAAACGGATATTTAATAACTCCATTTACGGCAGTTAGCGCACTTTTTTTTGGAATAATCTCTATCTTTAATCAAGTACTCCTGCTTGAAAAGAAAACAAAGATTACAGGAAAAGTAGTAAGTTTGTGTGCAGCGTTAAATTTTGGATTAAATTTTTTATTGATTCCATATATTGGAATAATAGGCGCAGCAATTACCACCCTTCTTGCATACGCAGTTAATTTGATGTTTATAATATACTATTCTTCTAAATATTTAAAGTTAAAAAATAATCTTCCTCTTATGATAAAATCGATAATATCCTCGTTAATAATGTCTCTGATAATTATTGATGCTAATCCAAATGGATTGTCGCATTTAATACTTCTAATAGCAACATGTACTGTAGTTTATTTTTTAATCCTATTTCTTTTGGGGGGAGTTGATAAAGAAGAAATTGTATTTTTTAAAGAGTTTGTAAAGCATTGATGATATCGCTAGGTGTAATTATAAATATTGACAATGAGTGATAATAATGTTTGAAAGTTTAATCAAGCGTCAAAAAATCCAAAAAACCCTTCAAAAAAATATATGGGCCAAAACTTCCGAATTAGAAGAATTACAACTGCAAAAATTTAGAGTGATATTAAATCACGCATATCAGAATGTACCATATTACCACCGACTTTTTAGATCTGCTGGATTGAAACCTGAAGATATTAAAAGTTACAAAGACATATCTAAAATTCCAATCACTACAAGAAAGGACTTGAGAGATCCAAAAAATGATGTCATTGCAAACAATATAAAATTGAAAAATTGTATAAAATGTAAAACAAGTGGGTCTACGGGAGTTCCTTTGGAATTAACCTGTACCGTAGAAGATGGACTTTATGCTTGGGCAAGTTACGAAAGAGTCCGGAGGGTAAATGGATATAATCCATCGCACGACAAATTTCTAATTCTTAAGAGTGCCAAACAAAAAAGTAATAATGAAAAATCTACCGTAAAATATATAAAAAAACTTCATGGAAAATTGAGCAACCAAAATACATCTTTAATATATTTAACCGAACCTATAAATAATCAGATTGAATTATTAAAAACGATAAACCCCGACGTAATATGGGGATATCCATCTGCTATAAAAGTATTGGCAAAAGAGGTAAAAGAAAGAAGTATAGAAAAAATATCTCCCCGACTAGTCTTTACAGCCTCCGAAGTACTTACGGAAGAATGTCGTAATTATATAACTTCAGTTTTTAACAGTGAAATCTATGATGTTTACGGGGCTTGGGAAACAGGCTGTATGGCATGGGAATGCAGTAAACATAGTGGCTATCACATAAACATGGATACTGTACTTTTAGAGTTTATAGATGAAAGTGGAGAGAGTGTTTGTGAAGGAGAAAGAGGTAAAGTAATCGCTACGAATTTAAATGCATTTGGAATGCCTAGAATAAGGTATGAAGTTGGGGATATTGCTATTCCATTAAAAGAAGAATGCTCATGTGGGATGGGGGGATATTTGATGAAAAGCGTGGAAGGAAGGGAAGACGATTTCATAAAATTACCAAACAATCAGATTGTTTCTCCGAGAATTGTAACGGTAACAATTAAAAATGTCCCAGGCGTATCTGAGTTTCAAGCCATTCAAGAGAAAAAAGATACAATTTTAGTCAATATTGTAAAAGAACAGGATTTTGATGAATCCACAATTCACAAAGAATTGGCACGCGCACTTCATAAAGTATTAGGAAATGAAATGAATATCGAATCTCAAATTGTAGATGATATAATAGGAGATAAATCAGGAAAACTGCGAGCTGTGGTTTCAAGGATTTAATATAGAACCCAAAATTATATGTGTTGCACTATGTTTAGAAAGTAACTCTAAATTACCCATTAGAAATAGCGAATAACCTAAGCCTATATTTTAAAAAATCATATAATAAAGGCGAGACGGATAAAACTGTTTTTTGGAGTATTAGATATGATTTATGCAATATATTCTATAAAACCTGTTTAAAGTAAATTTCCACAGAAGCATTTGATAAATATATAAAATATTCCCCAGGAGCATTATAAATTGAGATCCAATGTTATTGAAAAGATCGTTAACAGTGACCTGTGCATAGGGTGCGGAACATGTGCAGGTGTATGCCCGCAAAAAGCTCTTGGTATTCAATTCAATAATTATGGAGAGTATACGCCAGTTCAAGAAAAAAATTGTTTAAATGAATGTGGTTTATGCCTAAAAG
Organism: Methanosarcina sp. 1.H.A.2.2; assembly: GCF_000979975.1. Classification (NCBI taxonomy): domain Archaea; kingdom Methanobacteriati; phylum Methanobacteriota; class Methanomicrobia; order Methanosarcinales; family Methanosarcinaceae; genus Methanosarcina; species Methanosarcina sp. 1.H.A.2.2. Next base: position 14,679 of record NZ_JJQL01000049.1, on the reverse strand, counting down.
TATGTCCATTTAGTGATGGAAATGAAAATGAAACAGATATTGGGACAAAGCTCTATGGTAACATAGATGGAATAAATTATTTGTTTGAAACGGGATATTATTTGGACTCTTATGTAGGTTACGCCCCTAATTTCAGACAGAGCAGCTCCTCTGGAGGAATAGTAACATGGATTCTAACAACATTATTAAAAAATAATGTTGTAGATTATGTTATTTGTGTTAGTCCGCAACATAACCCAGACCAGTTGTTTAAATTTGAAACTTTTAGTGATGTAAATTCTGTTTTAAACTCCTCTGGATCGGTATATTACCCTGTTGAAATGTCAGAAGTAATACAGAAAGTTCTAAAAGTCCCAGGCCGCTATGCTGTTACTGGTTTACCCTGCTTTATAAAAGCTATCAGGCTAGCTACCCAGAAAAACAGAAAGCTAAGAGAAAGGATTGTTTTCACAATAGGTCTCGTTTGTGGCCAAATGAAAAGCAAAAACTATACAAAATATATCGCAGCGATAGCAGGCAACGATAGCTTAAAGAAAATTCAAAGTGTCTATTATAGAGGAAAAAGCCCTGATAAGCCTGCGAGTAATTATTATTATAAATTCATCGATGAACATGGATCACAACACAAAATCTTCTGGAATGAAGGTGTTTCTGAAGCCTGGGTTAACAGATGGTTTACTCCTAATGCGTGCAATTATTGTGATGATGTGTTTGCGGAACTTGCAGATGTTACATTTATGGATGCTTGGCTTCCAGAATATTCTAAAGACAGCAGAGGCACAAATATAGTGCTTGTGAGATCACCTAAAGTTCTGAATATTATCCAGGAAGGAATAGAAAAAGCGGAAATTAATGTCAGTAAAATTTCAGTTGAAAAAGTGATACAGAGCCAGGCGGGAGTAATCGAACTTAAAAGGAAACAGCTTTCTTATCGTTTGTACCTGGCAGAGCAAAAAGGACTAAAAACTCCTGAAAAAAGAGTGAATGCAAGTAAGGATATAGGAATTCTGAAAAGAAGAGAAATTAAGCTCAAAGCAAAAATGCAAGAAGAAAGCAAACAGCTTTTTTTGGGATGTTATAAGGATCACGCGCTTGACATAAAAACTTTCAGAGCTGGGATGAACCCATACATCAACCAGATCCGGCAGCTTAGATTGCTTGGGAAATTTGCGCTCCCAATCCGGTTAATTAAAAAAATAAGCAAAGTAGAGGGGAAGAAAAATGAGTGAAAACCCAACTTTTATTCTGGCAGGAAATGGCCCATATGATAACCGAGGCTGTGAAGCGATTGTAAGGGGAACCGCGAAGATACTAAGGCATTACTATAAGGACCCTTCATTTTTGTGTGTAAGCTTTTTCCAAAATCAGGAGCAATTCGAAAAACAACGTAGAGAAGAATTTGACCCGGCAATTGTACATAAGAAAGCCAATAAACGCCAGAGTAAGTTTGACCCAAATTGGCTTCTTAGGTTACCATTCAGAAGACTTTATCCAGAATTGTATAAAAACTGGATGTATAAAGAAATGATCCCATACATCGAAAATTCAAACTCAGTATTATCTGTTGGTGGAGATAATTACTCTTTAGATTATGGTATTCCCAGATTATTTACATATTTAGACGATGTTGTTTTGGAACGCAAAAAACCATTAATTATCTGGGGTGCATCTGTAGGACCTTTTGAAAAAATACCTGAATATGAAAAATATATAAAAAAACACCTTCAGAATGTAACAGGAATTTTTGCAAGAGAGCCAGCCACGATAGAATATCTGGATAAAATTGGAATAACAGATAATGTGTATAAAGTTGCAGATCCAGCATTTTTAATGGATCCAACAGAACCTCAATCCAATAAAAAGATAGAAATTGAAGAGGATTCCATTGGAATAAATCTAAGTTCCTTGATGGCAAGATATCTCAGCAATGGAAATATGGAATTATGGATTAACAAAGCATCCACTATTGTAGAAGAAATTGCAAAAAGAACTGACAATAAAATATATTTAATTCCACATGTAACTTTACCAGATTCAAATGATTATTTGTTTTTAAAAGAAGTCAAGGAAAGGATAAAAACTTCAGAAGAGAAAATAATTTTACTTCCGCCAACATATAATGCTTCAGAAACAAAGTGGATAATTAGCAAGATGAAACTTTTTGCGGGGGCAAGGACTCACTCAACAATTGCTGCCCTTTCGTCTTATGTTCCAACATTAAGTTTTGCCTACAGTATTAAAGCAAAAGGAATTAATAGGGATATATTCGGGCATGAAGATTATTGTTTGAATCCTGAAAAACTAAATCCGGAAATTGTGGCTGAAAAAATCGAATCAATGCTGGAGAAAGGGAACGAAATTAGAGCCGAATTGAAGGCAGTTATCCCAAAGATTGAAAATGAAGCTCTTTTAGCTGGTAAAACTCTTATGAAAATTACAGGGTAATTTTGCTGCATGACAAAAATTAAAAAAGGGAGCATAAAAAATGCCGCTTATCTCAGTAGTTATTCCCCTATACAACAAAGAACCTTACATAGACCGAGCGATAAACTCTGTTCTCAACCAGACCTTCCAAGAATTTGAGGTGATAATAGTAGATGACGGCTCAACAGACAAAAGTGCCTGCGTTGTTGAAAGTTTTCTAGACTGTAGAGTTAGATTAATCCAGCAAGAAAATGCAGGAGTTTCCGCAGCAAGGAATAAAGGAATTGAAGAGGCGAAATCAGATATAATTGCGTTTTTGGACGCAGATGATGAATGGATGCCTACTTTTCTTGAAACAATAATAAATTTAAGACAAAAGTATCCAAAAGCAGGAATATATGCCACCGCGTACTCATGGTTTGATTCAAATAAAGTTATAACTCCTAAACACCATGGAATTCCTTCTGCTTCTTGGGAAGGAATAATAGAGAACTATTTCTCTATTGTTTCAAAAAGAAGCCTCCCTGTTTCTGCATCTTCAGTTGCAATCCCCAAAAAAATACTTTTTGAGATTGGGATGTTTCAGCCAGGATTGTGGAAAGGTGAAGATCAAGATGTATGGGGAAAAATCGCTCTAAAATATCACATTGCATATAGTTCTACTGTTGGATCGATATATTATCTAGATGCCACTAATAGATCTTGTGGTAGAAAAAGATTAGCTCAAGAAATTCCTTTCATAGAAATAGCGAGATTACAAATAATAAATAGAAATGTCAACCAAGAACAAATAAAAGATTTAAAATTGTACGTTGGAAACCTTGAATTTGAATTTGCAATACATAATGTATTATCGGGGAATTATAATCAATCCATGATGCTATTTAGAAAATGCGAGTTTAAATATGTCATGCCTAATTTTCTTTGGCATGCTAAACGATTTATGCAAAAACATTATAAAAGATTTAGAGAAACTCCAAGTTGTACACGTTTACGCAGATGAGTAATAATATTATAACCTTACTTCCGCTTTTTTAGGCGCATAAATTCAATTTTTCCATAATATCTTTTTGCTTCCTTGTGAGGTCTGTAACTATTGACTCTCCATTTTCCAGCTCTATCTTCTTGATTTTTTCAAGTTCCATGAGTAAACTCTCTACTGTATAGTCCTTGATAATCTCTGTTTCCTTCATTAGATCCTAACTTTGACAGATTTCTATAACTCAGACAGTGCAAAGTTACAAGAAACGCCTTGCTGAGATGCAATCTAATTTGAAAAAATGAAAATTCATAACTAACATAGAAGTCTGCATAAAATTTTAAATTGTATCTACAATTTTGATAGTATCCACTAATTCTCAGACTTGGCTTTCAAAGATGCATGATTTTCCGATCTCTTATGGCTTTGTTTGTGTATTACTAAGAAAAGAATAATCCTATCAATAACGTTTTTACAGATATAACAAGTATTTCCTGAAATCAGTTTTCGGAAATGTTTGATTTTTCAGCACCTTATTACTCATTTTTGTTGACCTCACAAATGATCAGTCATTGATTCAGGTGTTTTGTTACAAAGTTGCCATGTTCATAAATATTGTAGCTAAGCGGATCTTTATGAGCAAATAAATATATATGATCGATAGTAATTTCCTCAAAGGAGTGTTGTTTTATGGGAATTGCATTATTAGCTTAGGCTATACATTTATAAATATATATTGGGCAAAAACAGTTGCAGTAGGGTTTTTAAAGTTATTTGAATAACTAGGTAATACAAATTCTACTTTTGAATGTTGCTTCTTGCTACTGATTTTGGATGCGAATAGAGGCAAAAATCGCGTTTCTTTGAAAGCTGAGTCTAAATCTTTTATTTTTCTTCGCACATATCGATATTCTACAGACGCATAGAACATCAGTAGCGATCATTCGTTTATTTGTCCATACTTCTCCTTTAAAGCCAAATACAATTTTAGCCATTGATGTGTTGTAATATACTGAGCCATTGAACTCTATATAAAATTACCTTAGGACTAAACAAATGCCTTTGCTTCACCAGTATTATAGACGCAGCTAAAATTATTATATAATGTTGTTTCAAAGTCGTGCCCAAGAATTATATCTACCGAAGAGCAAGTTAATGGTCTTGTTAAACTTGTTTTCCGCCAGATAATCAGTTTATCGTTCATGAGATTCCAGTTAATTTCTCCTTTCGCGTTTGATGGGTAGACAGCCAGCTTGTGTTGGTCTCTATATAGATAAGTCCCAAAAGGTCGACCTTTAGTTTGCCCATCTGCAACAATTACATTATTATATGATTCATTTACGTGTGTAAACAAAGCCATCTCAGAATCTGTCCAGACTAATCGCTGGATTACATCCTCTCCATATACTGGAGAATCTAAATTCGTTTCGTTGTTTGTAATCATAAAAAATGAAGCAACAAACAAAATTATAAAAATAAAAGATATTTGCTTCTTAGGATTTTTAATAAAAGATATAGTTATGAAAAAGCCAATAGAGATAAATAATACAAAAATAACATAAATAAATGCAGGCCATCGATCTGGAATAATATTTTCCAGTCCAAATATAGGGAAAATATATCTAATAGTATATAATATGAGAGCTGTAAAGAGCAATGATATTTTTGCAGGCGAAAAATGAGACTTTGAGATTGTGTAGAAGCTTCCTATAATGCCAAAAAAAGTGTATATCAGAAAACCAAAAGTAAGTAATAGCATCCCATAACGTTCAATAATATTGGAAGAGATAGATAAATCTAAGAATTCTACTTCAGCTAATAATGAATTCGAAAGCCTAATAACTATTAGATCAAAAAAAGAATATTCTTGATCCATCCAATGGAAAATTAATGTAACAACCATAACAAGACAAAGCGTTAAGCTTGATAATTTTTCACCGACTTTTAAATTAAACATTTTTTGACTGATTAAAGATGACAGGTATAAACATATAACTGTAATCAATGCTATAAATGCGGAAATAGTATGTGTCCATATAATAGTAAAGATAAAAAAAACTAATAATAATTGATACTTTATTTTATTGTTTCCGTTTGTCGAATGGCTTTTTATTATCAAATAAATTATAATTGAATAGATTGCAAGCCCAAAACTCATTGCAATGACTATGATAGTCCAGCGAATGTGGAAGCTTGCAAAGCTTATTAACAGTACTGAAAATAATGCGATGTTTGAATTGTTACATACCTCTTTTACAAAAAGGTATGTAAACGGTGTGCTCAGTATAAGAATTATTCCAATCATATAAAAGGAAAATCTTGCATCAAGATTGACAATCAGAGAAAAAATAACTGAAAACAGATGTGATATTGGATAGTTCAGATAATACTCCGATACCTTTGTAGTATTAACTAAATGATTAAAATGCAAAAAATCTTTAATATATTCAAAATGTGCCCAAGGATCAGATCCTACTGGATAAGAAGAAATAAAAAAACTGCTTGCACTTAATACTAAAGAGATTAAAAAAACTTTTATAAATATATTGAATATATCAATTTTCGTAGGCTTATTGGAGTATATTGAAAGTATACCAATTAACGATATACATACGGAAACAAATACAAAAAATAGAAGAGATCTGTGGTAGATAGGAGATTCTACATAACTTATCAAAGCAAGACTAAAAAAGCACCAGTAAAGAATTTTGATAGATTTTAAGATACTATCACTTAATGTGACATCCAAGTTTAAATTATTAGAAAGGATAATTCCCCTGAACCTTAAATAAAGAATACATGTAATACCGATTAATGGACTCAACAAAAAAAGTTCATTACTTACGTATTTTAAGTTGATAATCGTCATAAAGACGCCGAATATACATCCAAGGAAGGCGAATATACCATCTATTGTAAAGAGGTCTTTTTTAGTGACACCTTTACCTAATACAATACAAATTAATAATGTAATTATTATTAAGAAAGGAGTAAAATCATGAAATGAACTCATATATAGCAGCTCCAAATAGAAAATCTGATCATGGATTCTAGTGTTGCGTCAATCCTCAAGGATTGAATGATTCCAAACAGCTGTAATTGATTTTATACGACAGTTTACTGCTGATGCGACACTAGTGTCTAGTCAATCCCCAATTGTCGGATAAAGGCGTGCTAATTTTATCCTTGCATCTTCTGTTGTAAATTGCCAATTAACCTTTGCATTTTTGTTGTTTCTGAACTTTTGCCAGGCCAATGTCTCTTTCCTGACAAGCTCGATGTTATCTATTCTCCTTTTTAAGCACTGACCTGTGAGTACATTCAATTCTATTTCTGCCATGTTTAACCAGCTTCCATGCTTTGGAGTGTACACAAACTCAAATCTATCCCATAGTGCTTTCGCTTTCGCTGGTTGAAATACTTCATAGAGAGATCCTGGAACGTGTGTATTTAGATTGTCCATTATCAGCGTAATTTTATCTGCATTTTCCTGTTGAAGTGCAATTTCTTCCAGAAAATAAGCCCAGTCTCTCTTGGTTTTTCTTTCCGTGATTTTCACCATTCTTTTTCCTGTTAATGGTTCACAGGCAAGAAAGATATTGCACATTCCACAACGTTTGTACTCATAGTCATATCTGGCTGTTTTCCCTGGTGAACAGGGTACAGGAGTTCTGGTTTCTCCAATAAGTTGTTTTGGAGATTCATCCATACACATAACAGGATTTCGTGGGTCAAATGGACGTTTATAAACATCCAGAACCATTTCCATATTTGCAACAAAGCTACTGTTTTGTTCTGGAGGAATCACCCATTCTTTCCTTTGCCATGGTTTGATTTCGTTTTTTTAAAGTACGGCGAACTGTTTCATGAGAAATATTCTCGATATAGCCAAGCTCTACAACCTGATCAGCTAACAGTCTCAAAGACCATCTTGCAAAACCTTCGGGAGGTTCACTGCAACTCAATGCAACTAAATGGGCTTCTAAATCACCATCAACTTTTTTAGCATAAATACGATCTCTTGTTTCTCCATTGAGGGCAATGTCAAGACCTTCTTCAACAAATCTTTTTTTAACACGGTCAATTTTTCTCATACTGATATTCAGGACACGTGAGATGTCTTCGTTGATTGAATGATTAACATTCCATTCACCTTTATCACAATTAAGTAAGATCAGAGCATTGAGGATTTTTTGGGAGTTGTGTTTACCCTTTGAGGTAAGTTTACAAAGAGTGTCACGCTCCTCTTTGGTAAGTGTCACAGTGTATCTATTCATAAGGAATCCCTGAGATTCTTTATGAACATTATACAATATAATCATTACGACATTTTACTGCTGACGAGACACTAGTCTAAAACTGAGATACGGGATAATTCTACAGAATACTAAAATAACCTCTCAACCATAATATATTCGAACTGCGCAAGTATATCAAAAAATACATTACATAAATATTAACGTAAAGTGACTCTGTTCCAAAATCTAGTGATTTTTAATTTTACATTCATCACTGGATTTTGGTACTGAGTCCGTAAAGTAGTATTTCAATATTAATTATACTAATTTTAGATAAACATCCTCAATAACTCTTTTACATATGTTAGCCCAATTAAACTGTCTCGAATAACTAATTATCAATTCACGATCCCATTCTTTATCAAGAGCGTAAAGTATTTTTTGAGAGAGATCTTTTGAGTCTCTAGGTTTTACAAGCAAGCCGTAGTCTTCTGAAGTTATTATTTCGGGAATGCCCCCGACAGTTGTTCCAACAAAAGGCTTTCCAAAGTTTAAAGTTTCAAACATTACTATTGGAGAGCCCTCTGCTAAACTAGGTAAGACAAAAATATCACAAGCATTGAACCAAAACTTGATCATTTCATCTGGAATAAATCCTATAAATTTGATGTGGTTGTCTAAATTTAAATCACTCACTTTTAACTCAAGTGAGGGTTTTACAGAGCCATTACCGCCAATTATACAGCAAACATCCTCTCGTTCGTTACAAACTATAGACATAGCCTCAATTAAATAGGAATAACCTTTTCTTTCTTCAAGGTTACCAACGCTGAATAAAATTTTCGTATTTTCTGGTAGATTAAGCCTTTTTCTACTGGCCATTTTAGTTTCTTCTAAAGAACTTACATCTGCAGCGTTAGGAACTATAAATATACTCTTGTGTTCACTAGTTACTTCACTAATAATTTCTTTCCAATAGCTTGAAAGAACAATAATGGAATCACATGAATTTAGAGTATGCTTAATAAGTGCAAATCGGATACAGTTTGAGTTACTTAAAAAACTGTCAAAATCTGGAGCATGAATATGTAACACAACTGGACGGCGAGAAAATGCTTTTAAGAAAAAAATATACACCGAGTTTTCAATAAATGAAAATTTAGAAGAAGTATGTATGTGTGTAATATCATAACTATGTTTTATACTAAAAGATATGATTTTAAGAATATTAAACAATATTGAATAAATTTTAAAGCATAAGGCCTTTATAGACATCGATTTTATAATAGAAATAGTGATAAATAATGTTCTATAGTTATAAATATTTTTAACATTATAGGTAAAATCACGAATATAGGAAGCAATCCCTCCCACACTAGGAGGTTGTGGCCCGATTATAAGAATTCTTATTTTCTTCGGCATGGTATCAAGACCTATTAGTTTTGTAAATTACTATTATTCGGGATCAAAAATTATCCAAAATTCGCTTTACATTTGAGGTTACTTGCGTCTTTACCTTCTTACTATTACTAAGGTCAAGCTTAGTTCTCTCCTTTGTACCATTAAGGGTATTATCTACAATTTCATCAACATCTCTAGAATGTAAAACCTTATCTTTATCTACGAAATATTGATCAACTGAAAGCAATTTAGAGCTCGGAAAGAAAGAAACCGAGGTAGTACCCATGCAGGCTGCTTCCCTTGCAAGCGTCCAGAACCTGTTAAAACTGCGTCTGCGTAATAACAAAGGTCAAGTGAATAATTTGAAAGGTAATCTTCTTTTAATAGAGTGCTATCTGAATCAAAGAAGAAACTATTTTTATCCTTTGTCAGAGTGTACTGATACACAGATTCGTAGATACCAGAGTTATCTGACAAATTCAAACCCAAAATATTTATTGCAAATTCATAATCACTGATTCTCAAGTCACCTTTTCTTTTCAGCATCAGCTTATTATGCACATGAATAGGAATTAATCTACTGTTATAAAATCCAAAATGTATAACTTCTAAAATTGGTTTGCGGAATAACCGCTTAAAACCATAAGCAAGATAATCAATAGAAACCATTGAAAATCACATTTCGTTTAAGATCCGACAGACTGAAGTCATTACTTCTTTTTTGACTATCCCACAACGGCCAATATCCCTAATTGAAGTCACCACTTCTTTTTTGACGGTTCCACGTCGGCGAATATCCCTGAGTTTAGAATTCTTAGACCTATTTAAGACATGATCTATGATTTCATCTACGTCTCTTGAATGAAGGACTTTCCCCTCATCTACAAAATACTGATCAACTGAAAGTAATTTAGAGCTTGGGAAGAAAGAAACCGAAGTCGTGCCCATGCAGGCTGCTTCCCTTGCAAGCGTCCCAGAACCTGTTAAAACGGCATCTGCATAGTAACAGAGATCGAGTCCATTCAATGCCCTTTCGGGTTTATAAAATTTGCATCCTTTCGCATAACTTAGATCCCCTTTTTCCCTCGGGAGATAGATAACATTGATATTTTCTTTTTCAAAGGCTTTCAAAAGATCATGAACAATGCTTTTATTTTCTTTGACATAAAAGGATGCTAATGCTTCTGGGCGCACCACCACAAAATTTTCAAAAGGCACCTTATTCAGGAAATTCGGATCGGGCTTATAATCTGCAATATAAATATCTTCTTTACACCCATCATAAGTTATCAACTTATTATCATCAAATATTTTACAAAAATTCTCAAAACATACCTGAGGAATAATAACGTAATCAGCAATGCTTTTTACTTTCGACTCCAAATCTTGAACAAATAATTTTTTCTGCGAAAATTTCAAGTCATTATCGCAAAATAAAATGGATGTTTTTCGGCGTATTTTTGAAACCGCTTCTGAAATTGGATTTTCAAAAGATATAGATACATCAAATGCGGGTGCAGAAACCGCGAGATTCAATGTTCTAGATACAGCGTATAAAGTCTTCTTTAAAGGATGAGGGTGGTCAGCTCCTATCACTCTACCATCTATTCCAAAAGATTTGCACAGCTCAACAGTTTCGGCTCGATCTCTTATCGTAATAATTACCTTATGATCTGATAATCCTCTCAGTATCGAGTTAAAAAAAAGTGCATGAGATGGATTTATGATGTCAATCCAGATGTTAGTCATTTTCCCACCGCATCAGATGAATAAATATCATGCATAAGATTTTGTGATTTAACTGATGAGTCAGACAAACAACTATAATCATCTAAAACATTGTTTATTGTAGAAAATTCAAATTCTTTTAATAATGCCTCAAATTTAGAGAGAGATGAATTAATTCCATAGTAAGCCACAAATCTAGAAAAAAGAGGCAATTTAAACCTGGGGGTATTTGGATATGTTTCCCAGGGATGGATATAAATTATCACTGGCCTTTTTTTATTTACATGCCTGATCCCCAATTTAAGAAACCAAAGTGGAAAGAGACGAAGATAGAAGCCCCCTGCAATAGGAATATTTATACCAATTTTTAAAACAGTCATTGGGAATTCAATGATTTTACCTTTCGGGTCATATTTCGTAATATCCTCTTTAGAAGGTTTGTAAATATTTACAGGTGCCGTAGGTTCACCATATAACATTGTTTTGATAGGGAATATGCTGGAATCATATTTGAATCCGTATTTTTCCAGAATTTCAAAAGCCCACTTTGTAGAATTATCTATTGAGAAGCTGGGTGCACGAAAACCAACTGGTTTTTCACCAGTAATTGATTCCAGAAGATCAACTGATCTTTTAATTTCGTCCTCAAAAGCGGCTTTCCCCAATTCCTTGAGAGTTTTATGCGAATAACAATGTGATTGAATTTCATGTCCTTTATCATGGATTTTCTTTATTAACTCAGGATTTCTTTTAGCATAAGTACCAAGGACAGCAAAAGTTGCACTTACATTATATTTTTCTAACAAATCAATAATCGGCTTTACGGCTTCAAGATCTTGATCTACTTTTTCAGATGGGAGATATTTTGTAAGAAACTCATTAGAGTACCAATGCTCAAGATCTATAACCAGTGCATTTTTCATTGTAAATACCCCTAACATAATTAATTTTTTACTATTGCATCTATGCCCTTGATATGTAGCAGACTATCTTGGATAGCGTTGTATATTGCTTCGTACACTAATTCGACTCCAAAAAAATGAGTAAAAATATTAACTTTTTATAGACTCCCTGAGTATGCCTGCAATCGAATGCAGCATAATCCCCGTAAACACCATAAACGTCCCGACTAAAGTTAGCAAAATCATCAGAATAGTTGGCCCGAAATGCAAATTCCCACCAAGATAAAAGGTCTGCAGAAAACTGAGGCCCATGTATAACCCAGATGTTCCAAGAACAAATCCGGGAATTGTAAAATAATACAGAGGCCTGTTAAACTCCATATCTGTTAGAATTTTTAAAAGAACCATCAATCCATGCCTTATTGGATTCTCCGTCGAACGGCCCACATCGTACCTTACTCCTATCTCCACCTCTTTGATCCTTAACCCCGCCTTTCCTGCATCTGATAGCATTTCGCTTTCTATTGCCATGCCTTTTGAGTTGAAGCGGAAGATGTCTTTGGTGTGCCCAGCAAAGGCGCGAAAACCGCTCTGGGAATCGGTTACCTGGATGCCGGAGTTCATGTTCGTAGCTTTGTCCAGGATGGTCTGACCTACGCGTCGGTAGGAAGGAGTGTTTTTTCTGTTTCCGTTGAGGTAGCGGCTGCCGTTTACCATGTCTGCAACGTCCTCCAGGATAGGAGATACGAGTTTTGGAATGTCTGAAGGGTTGTGCTGGCCGTCCGAGTCCATAGTTACAATGACGTCGGAGCCTTCAGCGGCTTCAAAACCGGTCTTGAGGGCCATGCCTTTTCCACTGTTGAGGGAGTGCACAATCACTTCGGCACCGACTTTCTCCGCGATCTCGGCTGTGCGGTCAGAGCTGCCATCATCTACCACGATCACCCTGTCGGCATACTGTCTCGCCAGCAGGACAACGCTTCCTATGGATATTTCCTCATTGAAGGCTGGAAGGATCACGGTTATTTTCTGGGGGACCGTTTCCCTTGCGAAGGAAGTATCCTCCTGCGTGATGCATTGGGAACTCTTGCTCAGAAGCAGTTCGCTATTCACTTTCGATTCCTCTATTGGAAAAAAGGAATCATTGGACGAGATACTATATGTGAACGTCTAACCCCCCCTTCTAAATTTATTCTCTTTTTGTAATTATAGACTGTTTATTCATATATTGCTGAACAATCAATGACAGGCAGCAGGAAAATCAAACAATTCCTAATCTAAACCTCTTCGTTAAAATTCTTGAAAGTAACAACTACACCTCAGATACATTTCCCAATTTTTCCCCCTCAAAAAGGAGCCCTTGTGACCCCACACAACTTCTTATCAGTTGTTTTATCAATAATATATCTCAAAAGGTATTCGTTATTTAATATACTAATCTATATAATGGATTAGGAAATTAAAAGTAGGACTATAAGTATTTGAACTGATATAGAAAAAGCAAGAGCAATAAGGTTATTTAACGAAGCTTATGAACAGGGAGCTTTGTTTTCATAATGAAGACCATCTCTTACCTTGAAATAAGTAGCATCGATAAGCAAGTAAGGAATTTCATGTTCAATTCGCTTTGAGAGAAATTCTTCAACCTTTTCATCCAGTTCTTTGGTAATTCTGGAAACAGAAGAAGCTGAGATTTCACCTACTCCTAAAGCAGTCATGATCTTTTCCACCCTTTGGGTGGAAACTCCCTGCAGGTAAGATTCCGCTACGGCGGCTAAGATGGCCTTTTCAACTCTCGAATACTTATCAAACACCTGAGTTTCAAAGGGAAACTCATGGAATTGAGGTTTTAACAATTCGAGTTTCCCATGCTTGGTCAGGAGAATTCGAGGTTTGTAGCCGTTTCTACTGGCTTTACGTGAATCTGTCCTCTCATAACGTTGTGCACCAGCTCGGAGGAGGGCTTCCTCCTCCATTACGAGGTTTAAAAACCAGGTAATTAACTGGCGAATTCCATCTTCCTGATCGACAAGATAATCTTTTATGAGTGGGAATAAATTAACCATTGACTCTGCATCCTCTTTTTTGTGGTGAAAGGAAAAGGATACAGAGTCAATCATATTTTACAGAACTTTCGCTACACTGCCGAGGATATTTATGAAGTGCAAAATTTTGCGCTGAAATTTTTATGATGGCTGACCATTAGCTACTTTTACGACTCCATCTATGGAAAAGTGAAAATGCTCATTGGAAAAAGAATGAATGTAGAAGATATATCATATGCAACGGGTATAAGTAGGGGAGTCGTAGAACAATATCGGGAATTGCATAAATCTGAAAACAACATCAATAGCGATGAAAATTGATAAATTAATCTGTGCTGATGAATAAACTTTAAATATAGGCTAAATCTGGCATATGTCAGGATGGTAAATTCTTACATTTTAATGTCTGCCTGCCGATACAGGCTATATGCAATGGTGATTATAGGTTCTAAACACATATTCCTCCGTAATTTTATACTATTATCACACCAAATAAATATCGTATTTTACGCCGGTAGACAAAACACTATCAGTCAAAATATGGCTTTTTGTTGTTGGTTTTGTCTCTTTTTAACTGGGAAATTATTTTCCATCTTTACAAAACAGCGAAGAGCCAAAAATAATAAAAAGAAAACCAGAGGGGGTCTGTTATGCGATTCCTCAATAGAATTTCTGGGATTAAATTTGTAGGATTGTTAGCCATTATTATTTTAGTTGTTTCTACTCTGGGATGTACGAGTTCAGACTCGGATAAGAACAATTCAAGCTCCAGTCCAAATGCAAAGGTGATACCTCCAACACCTGAAGCAAATATTACGTTTGTTACTACTGATTCATCATTTTCACCAATTATCACAGTTACGGGTAATCCTAAAATTCAATGGGTATTTGGTGACGGTTCAACATCTGATTCTCCGTCTCCTTCTGTAAATTTTGGTTCAAAGGGAACAAGAGCAAACACT
>NZ_JJQL01000096.1:20591-27548 GCF_000979975.1 Methanosarcina sp. 1.H.A.2.2 | reverse complement strand
AACATGAAAATAAGATCAACTGGAAGTTTACGAGAAAAGTTGCTGATGAGAAAATGTCTAAATATTATGCACCATAATTAAGTTTCTAAGACACTAGTCGAGAAATACTCAAGGTCTGAAGCTTGGTTAAAGCTGTCCAGCGAAGCCCTCTCCGAGCTTTCCCATGAAGTTGCAGGTCTGCCTTCGGAACTGCAACCGGAAGCCGAAGAGGCAAAACGTTTTGATCTACTGGTCCTGAACCTGCAGCTGGCTTTACTGCGTGCAGAGCCCGCCTTTGAGCGCCTGCGCAACCAGGTAAAAGATATCGCAGGTCTGCTGGAAGAAAAATCGGCCATCCCGATGGTACGTGACCAGATGGCTCTGATTCTGGATGTGCAGACTGATGAATGGTGGGAGAATGTCACAACTCCCATGCTGGAAACGCTTAGGCGGCGTCTGCGTGCCCTGGTAAAACTGATAGAGAAGCACCGCAGAAAGCCTATTTACACCGACTTCGAAGACGAAATGGGCAGTGAAATCAACGTGGAATTACCGGGCTTTGCTTCAGCCGGAGATTTCGAGAAGTTTCGCGCCAAGACCCGGGCTTTCCTCCTGGAACATCAGGACCAGGTCGTAATCCATAAGCTCCGGATGAACGAGCCATTGACTGCAGCTGATCTCGATGAGCTGGAGAAGATACTCTCTGAAAGTGGGTTGGGAGAACCAGAAGAAATTGCCCGTGCCAAAGAGGTGTCACATGGACTCGGTCTTTTCGTGCGTTCACTGATAGGGCTGGATAGGCAAGCTGCAAAACAGTCGCTGGCCATATTCCAATCAGGCAAAACACTGACTGCAAACCAGATAGATTTCGTAAACCTGATTATTAATCATCTTACCGAACACGGAGCAATAGATGCTGCGTTACTTTACGAATCACCTTTTACCGACCTTACGCCACAGGGTCCTGATGGGCTTTTTACCTCGGCTCAAGTGGACGAGTTGATAGCAACACTGGAACAGATAACAGCAACAGCGCTTGCGTTCCCCTCCCCACAAATAATTACTGCTTGAGGGTTTTTGAACTGCTTAAGATAATTCATAAAGGAATTGTCTCCGCACTGCGTAGACAATTGAGCTGAACATACTTCAGGTTGCTCAGCTACCATGAAGAAATTCCATAAATTGTGCAGCAGCCTGCTGCACAATCAACCTGCCCCCGTCGCCAAGCTGTCCTATGGAAAAGTCTCATCACTGGTGAGAGAATTACCCTGAATGCAAAACCTCCTCTTTATAAGTAGCTGACAAAAATTGACAAGAGAACCTCGAAGGAAAAAGGACGGAATATAGGCAGGAAATTGTCGCCGCAGTGAGGCGACAATTGGCAGCCGGTATTAAAGGGTCTTTCTAAGAGAAAAGCCTGCGTCGAATGATCCAGTTTTCGGAAGTATTCCCGGAAGAAGAGATTGTCGTGACACTGTCACGACAATTGAACTGGCCCTATTTCTTAGCTTTCTTCCCCAAAACAGGTGTTAACAAACTGATTTTCTAATCTAAAGAATAAACTAAGAATGATAAAAATATAACTTCTAAATTTCAGTTTGGGAATTGATCTATAGTTCCATTTCCCTCAATAACCATTCTTGGCAACAAAACCCCTCGATATTATATTTGAATCATTCCTAACCTGATAAACAAACTACCACCTAACCAATTTTTTCTACCAAAATGCGAAAACTTATACTCTATTCGCATAGTATTGGAATTAATGCATTTTTCCAGAACCGAACTTCAAACAATCGCAGAACTCGCAAAAGGCAATACCTCAATAAGCACCGTAGCCAAAGCTCTCAATAAAAGTGAAAAGCACATCTACCGAATTGTGCAAAAGCTTGAAGAAAAAGACCTTGTAACCCTCTCATTTGGAAAAGTTGTCCCAAGGAAAAGCACCTTGATGGTCAGGTTGACCCGGATTCTCGATTCGTACCCGAATTTTACACCTGTTCTTGCAGATTCCGGAATCCCGATACTCGCCTCTCTGCTTGAAGCAAAAAGTGTGGATGAAATCACTGAAGAGACAGATGTGAAAAAGAGTACGGTCTATGCTTTATTGAAAAAAGCCTTAAAGATAAGCCTGGTAAAAAGAGATGGGGGGCGTTATGTACTCAATGAAAGGATCTGGGGAGAAGTGCCAGACCTGCTCAGGGAAATAAGGGATATCGAAAGGCTGCTTGACCCGCGAGTGCCTTATAATTCGGTAATATACTACCGGAACCAGGGTGGGGTCATTTATTCCAATAAGTATGGCGGGGATTCTGGAAAAAAGACGGGGTTTTCGGTCTTTGAAAAAGAAGGGATCAAACTCCTTTTGCCAACTACCTATTACTATTATTCGGATAAAGAACCGGAAAAAAAGCTCACAAAAGAAGATATTTTCCAGCATGCGCTTTATGTTGCAGAAAAAGAAGCTTCTGTAAGACATTTCATATTCCTTGCACTGTTCTACTGTAAGTTTGAGGAAGAATTGAAAGGTGTGAGAAACGACATAGTTGAGAATTTGAAGCTTATTTTGCAGGGGGAAAGGATCAGGGGGTATCCTGCTTTTGAAGAAATAAAGGAAAAGGCTGAGATGTATGGGATTGAGATCAAGGAAGGTAAGCAACAATGATAGAGAGTGTAGAGGAAGTCTGGAGACTTTTTATATAAATTGATGATCTCCTTGCCGGTACTCCTGAACCTGATAAACTTGAAATTTTTGTTATCGGTGGAACTGTGCTGCTCCAATGAAGATGTTTTCCTGTTCAAGATCATGACTGAAAGGAGTGGGGACATTGAAGATTGCATTTCTCTAGCAAAAAGAGGCGTCGTATGGGAAATTATTCTTGATGAACTTAAAAACCAGATCAAATTAAGTGGACAGAATGTCTGGATAACCTGGGTAGGAGAAAGACCTGGCATACTTGCAGACGAAGGACTCTATATCCCAATACTTGAAGAAGTGGAAAAGTTGAGCGAAGGATATTATGAGAACGAATTAAGAAAATACCAGGGTTAAAAAGAAATATCAGTCGGCTTCAGCATCATGTGAAAAAATGATCATATACATTATATAGAATATGGCGAAAATTCCACATTAACTGGAAAAAACAGATACACACCAACAGAAAATTTTCCAGCTAAATGAGAAAAACCTCGAATAATTCGCATTTTACTGGAAAGAATAAGTTTCAGGGGTTATTACACTGACTTCTTTTTTGCCACAAAAATACAGTGTCTCCATCAACTACCCTACCGAAATTGTATACCCCATCAAAGGATTCTACATGGACCGTTGCTCAAAGCACTTGAAAAGGAGCACGTATTTTTAATCTGATCAATGTTGTAGCCGTGGCCGTGAATAATAATATTTATAATCTCATTAAGTGTATCCACGGAGCTGATGGTAGACAAACTGGCTGCAAATAAAATCAATTTGCCTGTTGAGCGTATTTTCCAAATCCACGAATCCCCTTACAAAGTAGTTCTGGCAATAACCGGCGGCGGGGCTGAGATAATCGGGGAATTACTCCGCCACGGCAGCGGCTCTGCAACGGTGCTGGATGCGGTTGTTCCATATGGTATGGCTGCGATGGACCGGTTTCTCGGAAGAAAACCGGATAAATACTGCTCGGAGAAAACTGCAAGGCTGATGGCGATGGTTGCTTACCAGCGGGCTCTGGAACTGTCTAAAGGCTCCGGCGGGCTTGCAGACCCGGAAGTAATCGGAATCGGAGCGACCTGCAAGCTCAGGGCTGCAAACGAGCGGGAAGGGAGAAAACACGAGGTCCACGTTGCCGTCCAGGCAGCCCGTGAAACAGAGGTCTGCACACTTGAACTGACAGCGGACAGGACAAGGGAAGAGGAAGAAAAGATTGCTGCAACCCTGATTTTCAATGTACTCGCCCGCCACTGCGGCGTTCCTGAAATCGATTTACGGGATAGGATTGAGACAGGTGGGGGGAGAAAGGAAGAAATTATTGTAAAATATGAATCGGTTTCCGGACCTGTCGGAGATCTTCTAAAACAGCAGAGCTGTAACCCGGAGAGTTCCTGCAAAACAGCTGGAATGGCAAGGATCAATCTTAATGAAGTAAAAGCTCCCGAAGAGATAAAACCTGAAGAGACAAAGCCTGAAGAGACAAAGCCCGAAAAACCTGAAGAAATAAAACTCGTATTCTCAGGCTCTTTTGACCCCTGCCACAAGAACCATGTCTTTATGGCGATGTGTGCTTCGAAGGAATATAATGCGCCCGTCCACTTTGAAATCTCTTTGACGAATGTTGACAAGCCGCCCATAGATTTTATCTCGCTGAGCCAGAGGCTTGATTCGTTAAGGAAATACAAAGACGAAGCCTTCATGGGTGGGGTTTGCCTTACCAGGGCACCGCTTTTCCTGCAGAAAGCCGACCTTTTCCCTAACAGCACCTTCATCATCGGGGGCGATACCTTCAACAGGCTATTTGATGCAAAATACTATGACAGCACAGTGGACACGCCCGCCATTATAAGGAGTTTTAAGGAAAAGAATGTACGGTTCATGGTGTTTCACAGGAAATCAGTTGAACTGTCCATCAACCCTGAGATTCTTGAGTTTTGTGAGATTATCCCGGTTGACGAATACGAAGACGATGGGACATCGTCCAGGGAAATAAGAAGGAAGCGCGAAAATAAATGAGATTTATCCCAAAGTAAGAAGTGAAAAAATCAGGATGAAAGGAAAGAGTATGGTTATTCCAGCATCCATTTCCATACAGAGTTAATGATTATTGTTTTCTTTTCCCCGTTTTCGCCCGGGATCTCCACGACTCCTTCATCGTCCATGGTAAGGATAAGCCCCTCGTTAAGCCCGTATTCTTCCATAGCTGCCATAAGCCCGAGAACCTCCCGTTCTCTTACTGCCGGGCTTCCGAAGTAGACCGAGACCTGAATCGCAGCCTTAACAGCCTGAGTATCTTTTTCGGTTATAAGGAAATCACATTCTCTCCTGTCCCGGAAATATGAGGCCTGCTTGCCCTGTCTGAGCAGTTCAAGAAACACAAGGTTTTCAAATCTTAATCCCAGGCTGTCCGGATAATTGGGGTATACTGTCTTGAAGAAACCCGTATCTCCTGCATAAATTTTACATGGGGCATCTTTTTCATTTTTATTTTCATTTTTATTTTCATTTTCTTTTCCGTCTTCGGATGAGTGATTAAACATAGGGACCCGGTACAGCAAAAAAGCCTCTTCCAGATAGTCAAGGTAGCTACGGATAGTATCCTCACTGTCGACACCACTCACTTTTTTCAGGGTTTCGAGTGAGTACTCCGATGCCATGTTTGAGATAAGGAAAACTGCAAGTTTTTTCAGCCCTTCTGCATCCTGAATATTATGTCTTGCAATAACCCCTGCCTGCAGAGTTTCCTCGAAATACTTCCGGGAAAGTGTGGAATTTCCATCTTTTATTACGCAGGGGAAGCCGCCGTTTTCAAAATAATGCAGGAACAGGCACAGCATTTCATCGCAACGGGAAGGTGTGAGAAAGTTCGGCTTTGGGACCCTGAGGCCTCTCAGAGTAAGGTATTCTTTAAAGGAAAAGGGCAAAAGTTTGAGGACTCTGGTCCTGCCTGCAAAGAGTGACGAAACCTCCTGACTCATGATACTTGCGGAAGACGAGGTTACAAAGACTCCTGCCCCTTCTCTGTTTAGCCTGTCAACCCAATTTTCCCAGCCGGGGACATTATGAACTTCATCAAGGAAATAGTAGATCTGCCCTTCCTCATTTTCATTCTCTTTTAAGTAAACTTCAGCCGCAATTCCCTCGATTTCCTGAAAACTTTCAGTTTCTAATTCTTTAAACCTGCTATCTTCAAAATTAATGTAAACTTTCACACCCTGCAGAAGGCTTGCGACCTGCTTCAGGAAAGACGTCTTGCCTGCATGGAGTGGACCATAGATCAAATTGATCTCATGTCCATCCAGGCAGGGGGAAACTGAAATGTTGCGCTTGATTATATCAGAGGGGCTTTGGAAGAAGGTTTTATGGTCAAGAAACAGGGGAAGAAGTTCAGGTCTTTGCATATGATCAGAATAATTTGGGAGGTAAAACTATATAGTTATTCTGGCACAGACCTTCTCTTCTGAAAAAAAACTGAATACTTACTGATTCTTAAGAAGGAGAAAATGCAGTCTTATTTCTAATTAAACGGGTGCGGTCATGTGATTTCATTGTACATATACTGGAAAATGTGTTTTTGGCTTCAAAATAATTGAAATTGCTCCAGATTACTGCTTATTTTCAAATTAGCAGTTATATGAACGTCTTTTTGAAAAATAGATTTTAATTTAACGTCTTAAAGCTAGAGCAAAAAACAGGTATCATAATAATAAAAATTTGTATGTGGAGGGATAAAAATAAAGATTATTTAATAGACCCCTTAGACAGACCCGGTCGGTTGAAGGCGGGCAAACTTTGGGAAAATGTAGTATAATTTGTTATGAAAAAACATATAATTTTATTAATTTTTCCAAAACCTATCCGGAACTTTCAATCCTTTTTAGGTTCATATATCGTTTTCTTTTTTCCACATCTTGTACACACAAAATACTTTTCTTTTACATTTGAAGCATAGATGTTCAAACCTCCACTCCTTTTCCATTTATGAAACCCTATAAAGCACAAAATGCTCCTCTGTAGAGGTTTTCCGGAAACTCTGGATGGAGCCCTGTAAGCCAAGTAATCAACCTCATATTAATGAATTTTTATTACTTGATACTTCAACCTTCTGTATTTGGAATACGTAGTATTCGAAAGTATTTGGTAGTATTTCAGGCTACCAGACAGCATTTGTAATGAATACAATATTGATTTAGGCAACTAAATCGAATTATAGAGGGAATTACATTATATTAGAAGATTTGATGCACATCGAAGCCACATAATATTATTATTATTATTATTAT
>NZ_JJQL01000096.1:0-20570 GCF_000979975.1 Methanosarcina sp. 1.H.A.2.2 | reverse complement strand
ATATTAAGAGAATTATACTTATAGATATATCAATAATATTATTTAGCTGTTAACTTCAACCTTTCCTCTTTCCTGCCCATTTTTCAAGCTACTCAAAATTATGAGAACCATGAATGCATTTTGATTTTTAGATCTGTGTCACCCGGAAGAGTCTGTGAAAACAAGAAATATTTACGTAATAATCTTTTTTTTTGCTTTAATGTTTTCCTCATATTAAAAATAGTTGAGTTTATATAAATCGATCTGGAAAATTATTTATAACAATAAAAGCCAATCATAATTCGTATTTCTGCGGCGCAGAAATACGTGAAAAGTTCTTCGCTGCCATTACGATCATCACTCCACCCTGGCGTTATATGAGTGAATCGTTTCATAGATGGGCGAAGGACTGCAAGAAAAAAAGGGCAATAGATGATTAGAAAGTGGTAGACTAAGGCTAAAAGCCTTATATTAGATGCGGTGGAAAGGCAAGACCGGTTTGATGAAGTCGTATCCAGATTGATGCCTCATCATGTATCGTATGATATGCCTCAACATTATGCGATACCCGGATACATACATCTTGACAGCTGTTTTTAGCCTTTCCACCATTTCCACTAAATCCGGGACCATTTTTCAGCTTAACAAAAGAGGATATCGCCTTTTTTATTCCATGCATAAGCACTGTATGGATCAATTTCCAATACTTTTCTCTAAAATTTAATGCTTCGCTATCTCTGTCACTTGTGCTATCTCTGTCACTTATGCGGACCCATAACACATATTTACACTTTAGATTCAACTTTCAACTTTTTTCGATTAACTACATCCACATAAAATTCAGCATATCCACAATCTAAACAAACATGCACTTTAAATTCGCGCATGGGACCGGTAAAATAGCATTCGCTATCAGACTCATAACCTATACGTTCTCCAATTATATGGCCTATATCGAGATTTTCGCTCCCGCATTTTGGACATTTTCCCTTTTTCATTTTGCATTACCCCACGTCATCAATGAGATTTGATTTTGTAGAAATCCTCAAAAGTACTTTTTTACGAAAAAGTAAAAAATCTGATTGTAAAATTTTCCCTTATTTTTTGCCCCCACAAAAAAGAATGAGCATTTCATATTCGCATCGAATAATTACATTGTCATTGATTAATTATATTTGTCTTCAGATAAATATATTAAATTTGTTGGTCCTCATTCAATTAAAATCCCCATACGAGTCTAAAAGCTAAAATGCAGTATTCTCAACCCTTTTTGTCATTGTTCATTTCTCATGTCATCTTCTCAACCCTTGAAAAGCTACTCTTTCTTTCAATGGTTCAGATGAAAATAAAAGGTTCAAATGAATCCGCAGCTTAAAAAATGTATATAAGATATAATAGAGAAAATAAAGGGCTAATGAAAGAATAAACAGGAAATTAAAAACAAAATTGAACCAAAAACAGGAGAAATCAATCCGGAATAAAAACAGGAGAAATCAATCTGAAATATACTACAGGGGAATTCTATGAGAAAACTGAATATGCTCTTGATATTATCCGCACTGTCCCTGCTCCTTTTGGCTTCAGGTCCTGCAGCAGCCGAATTGATTGAAGAGGCTTCTGAAATACCCTACCAGATTAACGCCTCAGACAGAATAGTGATAGGAACGGTTAGCGGGATTGATATAAACTATGACCATACGATCTTCAAAATTACAGTTGAAGAATGGCTCTATAACCCCCTGCCCACCGAAACCATAAAGGTGAGAACCGAGACCGGAAAGTATGTCTGGACTGAAGACCAGGCAGAGTTCACCCAGAACGAGTCCGTGCTCCTCATGCTCAGGGACGAAGAGCCCGATGAGCAGCTTTTCAGCGTGTCCGTGGGATTTCCCGGAAAACATCCGACATCAGACAGGGATGCGGTAATTGAGGAGCTGAAAATTCAGGGAAAATGGCAGGACGAAAATCGGATAGAAAACACAGAGACTGCAAGTGAACAGCCAGCAGATTCAAACTCACCCTCAGATACGAAAAGCACTCCTTTTAC
Organism: Methanosarcina sp. 1.H.A.2.2; assembly: GCF_000979975.1. Classification (NCBI taxonomy): domain Archaea; kingdom Methanobacteriati; phylum Methanobacteriota; class Methanomicrobia; order Methanosarcinales; family Methanosarcinaceae; genus Methanosarcina; species Methanosarcina sp. 1.H.A.2.2. The sequence continues at coordinate 18,544 of NZ_JJQL01000096.1, read as the reverse complement.
AGGCATTCTATGGGTAGTTATGGCAGTGATCGGAGCATTTGTGTGTACAGGGAAGAAAATTCCTTAACCGATGACCAATGGAATAGTATGGGAAAATACCATCTGGTCCGATAAATAGTTACATTGGACTTGAAAACCGCTTTTCAATTCACTCAAAAATACCAACCATGTAAAAGCTCACAATTACCTGCTGTTATATCAAAAAGAAAGCAAAAAGAGTTTCTGTTCCGGCTTAGTAGAGATAATCCTCTATAATGACCATTTTAAATGTAGCCATTACGATCGTTTCAAAACATAGTCATAATGGCTATTAATGGTTAATTGATATCTCCGAAAGAGATATACTTTATCTAAAATCAGTAGTGGACCCAAAATTTAGCAGTGATGACGGAATTTAGGCATCCAGAACTTAATTTTAATTATTATAAAGTGGAAGAAAAACCAACACATTATAATTCCTCCGTCTTCTAATTTGTCTTTGTTCATGTTTCCGTTATACGTCAGTCATCTGCAATCAAAGTTATATATTGCATATTAGCAGCAAAGATCTCACAGAGACTACATTAAAGCTGAAAGTATTCCACACTTCCTAACTGAATAAAACCCTTATCAACCCCCAGATAGGTATTATACTCACGACAATTAGTTTTTGAAACTATTCTTGATACTGATTTTCATTTGGAGAGGAGTAAATTTAATTTTAATTGCCATAGAGTATAAAATAATAATGATAATAATAAGAATAATTACCAATTATATAATAATACCAGAATAAATTATTCTAATCATTTAATAGTCTCCGAAAATCCAGACAAATATCCACCTGAAATTGTAGATTTACTTTTTTCTTAATTTATAAGTTAGAATTCTTAAAAGCTCTCAATAATGCAGGATATTTAGTTTTCAATTCATTATTCAGGCAAGAAAAAAAGTTTTCATGATAAATATACTCAATGAATAAATATACTCAATGACATTTATTTTTAGCAATTATTTTTGGGTACGGCATCCTATTTCCAAGAAAATAATTCCAAACTCTAAAGTACATTAGTTATAAGCTCTATTTTACAAAAAATCCATTTAAAACCCTTAAAAGGGGATAATTTTGCTGAAAAAAAAAGAATAACACTTCACAAAATTAAACATCAAAACTTCGGTTTTTTTCTTTGGAAAAAGAATTCTTTTAGAAGAGAAGATGTTACAGGCAATTTACCCAAATAATCACACAGGGAGACCTGAAAAGGAATATGTAGCTCCCAACTGATAAAAAAGTAAGAACCAATACCATCAATTTAAGATAAAACGAATCCAGGAAATGTATTCATTATATCCCAAAAAGATGGTTACGGAAACGGTTTCTTTTCCGCCCGCATGGTTCTTATTATTCTATGCTTTGTATTATAGATTACCATCTGGCAAAAATCGAAAGGTATGTTACTTCGTAGTATACTTTTACGTTATAGTACCAGATACTTAGAAATCCCATTAAATTTCCCTCCAGATTTTAGTGTATTCTTTTCGTATTTGTCTTACATATTCCTGTACATAATTTGGAAAGAATGGAGTTTTTTGATTAGATCAATCTCCTGATGGTGTATATTTCTGAAGTATAACTCGCTATCAACCCCCAACATCAAGATTATACTCCTGGCAATTATTTTTAGAAATTAGTCTTGCAGATAGATTCTATTTGAAGGCTAACAGACTGAATTTTAATTGCCTTAAAGTATAAATAAAAATATATTCATGAAATATATAAAATTAGCAGAATTAACAATACTTACCATTAATAGTCGTTGAAAATCTGGATAAATTTCACGGGAAAAAAGGGATAAACTTATTTATTTAATTCCTATGTTATAATTTAAATAATTCGCCAATAGAATAAAGGTTTTTTCCCTATTTTCTGCAAATAAGGGAACTATAAGGCAGCTTATGGGAATTAAAGGTGCAAAAGAGTGATATCACCATATTTAAAGCTTTAGAGTATGTGAATTGAACTAAAAAAGTGGATAACCCTTTCTATTTATACACTATGCAAATTACCGTTTTTTCTTTAGGGGTATAGCTTTCTCCAACATAAAAATTTTTGGTCAATCCTTGCATGAAAAAGATTTGAACCTGTTAGTTCACTGAACCCCGACCATCCACATAGCCGTTTAGCCTTCAAATCCCTAACATATCGATTAATTCTTTCGCCCAATTAAGCTTCTTTTTCTTAATCGGATTCACTGAGGGATCTTCAAAATCAAAACCAGCCAGCCTGATGCTTTTAGCTCCGAACTCCCGAGCTACAAAAACGCAGCGGTCCCCATCACTGAACCCGCCAAAGTTGTAAACGTTATCTAAAGGCCGGGCCTGGGTAGTTGCAATAAAGCGCCTGAACCGCGGAACGTATTTTTCCAGCTTATCCATGTTATCCCCATGGGCGTGGATAAGGACTATTGAGCCCCGTGTGCAGGCGAGAATCTCTTTTTCAATGTCAGCTTCGGAATTACCGTCAAGGTCGGTACAGATGACTTCAGGCACGCGGCCCATATCCATAAGGACAGCGGCAGCTCCGTCGGCTGCAACAATCACAAAAGCAGAAAGGTCGATTTTCGAAAGCTCATTTCTGAGTCCGGGAGCATTTCCGCAGACCAGAAGAGGCTTTCCTGAAACCGTGTCTTTGAGTTCGAAAAGGCTGGCAGTGTTTCTCTCAGTCAGCTTTTGGGAAAGGAGGCGAGCTGCCTCTTCATCACCTTTGCGGTCGAACCCGAAGTCTTCAAGAATTCGTTCGTAGATAGGCTCCCAGGCAGCAAAATCCATCTTAATCACTCCTTTCCTGTTTTTCTTTTCTGAACTTAGATTTTCTTATCGAGTTTCGTTCTTAAACTTAATTGCAGAGTTATTTCTTTGCAATTCCCATCTTCATGGCAATGCCTTCGACATCCCAGTCCTTTACAAGGGCTCCGGAAATCTCAATACCGCTGCCTATGTCAAAGAAATCGGCTCTAACCTCTTCTGCAATCAGATCCTTCAGGGTTTCAACAAGCGTTAAGACCCTTTCGTCTTCGATCCGGACAGAGACGCGGATGTTCTCGTCCACAATAAGGTCGAGTTCCTTCCGCATGTCCTGCAGCCTGCGGATGACTTCCCTTGAGTATCCTTCAGCTTCGAGTTCAGGAGTAAGGTTTGCATCCACATAAACAAGGCCTGCATCGGACTCTGCGCTGGCTGTACCTTCGGGCAGGGTTTCGTTGTAGTTTGCCATGCCCGGGGTAATTGTGACAGTGGTCCCGTCGGCCAATGGGAGCTCGAATTCCCCGGTTTCGGCAAAGGCTTTCTTTAAAGCAACACCGTCGACTTTTTGCAGGGCAGGAATAACTTTTCCGGCATCCTTCTTGAAGACAGGACCGATCTTACCCGGGTCAGGGATAACCTCAAGCCCGAGTTCGTCCCAGCTCTTGCCCACACCTGTAAGAACAATGGCTTTGGAATTGGTCTGGTCCATAAGGACTGAACGCAGCCTGTCAACTGCCTTTGCTGCATCCTCGCTTTCAGGGGAGACAACAATTCTGGATATGGGCCACCTGAGTTTTCTTCCTGCCTTCTGGCGGGCGTTTGAGGCAGCTTCCACAATGGAGCGTGCAGTGCTCATGGCTGCTTCAAGCTCGGGGTCAAGATAGGCTTCGTTAACCTTCGGCCAGTCGCACATGTGCACGGATTCGTGAGCTTTCGGATCCACATTCCGGATCAGGTTCTGGTACATCTCCTCAGCCAGGTAGGGCATGAAGGGGGAGATCAGTTTTGTGATGGTTACATAGACTTCGTAAAGCACACAATAAGCTGCAAGCTTGTCCGGGTCGTCAGCTTCGGTCCAGGTCCTCGGGCGGATAAGCTGGATATACCAGCGCGAGAGGTCTTCCAGAGCAAACTCCAGAATCTCACGAACTGCTTTATGCAGCAGGTACCCGCTCATGGCTTCATCTACAGCTTTTACCACGGACTGGGCTCTTGAGAGAATCCACCTGTCTTCTTCCCGCAGGGCATCTTTTACAGAGTCCAGGCTGACCTGCATCGGGTCAAAGTTGTCAAGCGCCATATACGGAAGCGGGAACCTGAAAACGTTCCAGAGGATGTTAATTGAGCGGTGGACAGTTTCTATCTCCTCCAGGTTGAACTTCAGGTCATCCCAGGGTGCGCTTGAGGAAAGCACGTAGGCACGCAGGGTATCTGCCCCGAACCTGTCGATGATTTCCAGTGGGGAAATTACATTTCCAAGGCTCTTTGACATCTTCTTTCCGCCGGCATCAAGAGTAAAGCCGTGCATGAGCACACTCTTATAAGGCGCCCGTCCAAAGCCGACCATGCTTGCTCCAAGCTGGGAATAGAACCAGCCTCGGGTCTGGTCATGCCCTTCGGTAATGAAGTCAGCAGGCCACCATTCATCAAACTGATCCTGCGTCTGCGGGAACTTCAGGGTTGCCCACGAAGCAACAGCCGAGTCGAACCAGACATCAAAAACGTCTTCAACACGCTTTTTGTCCCCACCGCACTCACAGGGAATGAGCACTTCATCCACGTAGGGGCGATGCAGTTCGATTTCCCCGCCAGCATTGCTGGACTTTTCAATGAGTTCTTCCCTGGTCCCTATGACTTCGAGCTTGCCGCATTTCCGGCATTTCCAGACCGGGATTGGGATTCCCCAGTAGCGCTGCCTGGAGATGCACCAGTCCCTTGCGCCTTCCACCCAGGTCCTGAAGCGGGCCGAGCCTGCCCAGTCGGGGTACCAGTCTACTGCATCGATTGCCTCGAGCATTTTTTCCTTGAGATCGGTAATTTTGAGGAACCACTGTTCGGTCGCCAGGTAGATGATCGGGGTCTTGCAGCGCCAGCAGTGTCCGTAACGGTGGGTCACGGTCCCCTCGGCAAGGAGCCTGTCGCGCTCCAGGAGGTCCTCGATGACAACAGCGTTTGCTTCCCTTATGTTCATGCCTGCATACTTGCCGGCTTCCCCGGTGTAAGAACCGTTCGGGCCTACGGGACAGAAAATCGGCAGGCCGTTTTTGACCCCTACGTTAAAGTCGTCCATCCCGTGCCCCGGGGCAATGTGCACACAGCCGGTGTTTTCTGCGGTTACGTATTCGGCCTCGTAGACATTGTGCTTGAATTCAGCCTGGCGCGGGATCAGGTCCGCAAGGGGGCTCTCGTATTCCAGGCCTGCGACGTCTTCCCCGAGCATGGTTTCAAGGATCTCGTAGTCCGTGTACCTGCCCTTCCTGAGCACGTTCTCAATGAGGGTTGTGGCTGCGATCAGGATTTCTTCCTTTCCGTCCTGGCGGACTGCCCTGAACTTCGCGTATTCGAAGGACGGGTGGACCGCAACGGCGATGTTCGAGGGGATGGTCCAGGGGGTTGTGGTCCAGATCACTATGAAGGTGTTTTCCTCTCCCCTGACCTTGAACTTGACATAGATGGACGGGTCGGTCCGGTCCGCATATTCGACTTCGGAGTCGGCAATGGCGGTTTCGCAACGGGGACACCAGTTGACCACACGCTTGCCCACATCAAGCAGGTTCTTTTCCTCGGCCTGTTTGAGGGTCCACCAGGCTGCTTCGATGTACTCATCTTTCAGGGTCATGTAGGGGTCTTCCCACTGCAGCCAGACCCCGAGCCTCTCAAACTGCTCGGTCATTGCCTGCTTCTGGTTTATGGCAAACTCCTTACATTTCTCAATGAAATTCCCTACCCCGAAACTCTCAATGTCCTTCTTGGACTTAAAGCCGAGAACGCCCTCTACCTTTACTTCGATGGGCAGCCCGTGCATATCCCAGCCGGGGCGCTCCATGATATTGCGGTTGTTCATGGAATAATAGCGGAGAATAGAATCTTTAATGATCTTATTCCAGGCAGTCCCCAGGTGGATATGTCCTGTAGTGTACGGGGGGCCGTCAACAAAAAAAAGCCTTTTTCCGGTTTTACGGTGCTCCCGGGTTTTCCGGTAGGCATCGCTGTCTTCCCAGAACTGCGTTACTTTATTTTCAATTTGTTCTGCATTGTATTTGGCAGTGATTTCTTTTATCATATGGGAGTCTCCCTGATGAAAAATAAACTGAAGTAAAGGTCGTCGATTCAAGCCCTATCCTGCGGCTGACTGACAACTCTTGATAAATTGCTAATCAGTAAGTGGTGACAATACTAATACTGACAAACCGCTGCTAGCACTGATAACCAGTAAGCGCTGATTTCAGGGTAAATTACTGGTCAGCATACTATAACAAACCTCTGACCGGTAAGGTACCGAATCTACAGTAAAGTATATAATGTCCTTTACCAACCGCTTATATACTTTACTTCAGACAAATATCTTACGTACAAAATATCCTTACCCGGGAAAGCAAATCTACACCTTTCCGACGGATAAAAGGATTCACTGCACGCCAATCAGTTTATTCAGTAATTACTGTACTTAATTTAAGCTTTATTGTAACAGCAGAAAAGACAGTCCATTGTTTTCTATTCATATACTTATTCACAGTACTTACCACGATATTTTATCACGATATTTTATCACGATATTTTATCACGATATTTTTACAGAACTATCCGGGTTAGAAAGTAGAGAATAAAAACTCAAAATCTACAGCAGGATTCCGGTTTTCAGGAAGAAAGAGTTTGAAACAGAAAAAATTGGGATAAAAAAGTAGAGGCTTCTTTCCCCTCCTCAAAAGCTTGAATGTAAAAGTGAACTACTCCTCTCTGCTGCTTCACATTGAGGAAGGAAACTTCCCGCCTTAAAGTTAAAACTTAGCCGTAGAGGAACTGAAAAGACTTCAGCTACCTCTACTACTGAGTTTAATTCGTATGGTATAAGCAAATTTTGAAGTGTATTATTTTACTGCGCCTGTTACAATACCATTTTACGATATTGTTTTTAAATATCATTTTACGATATTGTTTTACTTTGACATCTTCTTACTTTTGCTTCAGGGTTCTCCACATTGCAGCAATTTTCTCGATATCGATATGGGTATAGCCTTCTTCTTTTATAGTCCATTTAAGGCTAAGGACCCCGTCTTTGCATTCGGCAGCAACTCCTCTGTATGTAGTGTTTCCTCCAATATCAATTTCTACTTCTTTACCCAGATAATATTTCTCGATGAACTCCTGCTTCATTATTTTCAACTCCCAAACTTTGATTTCCGAATGAGATCCGGAAAGAATATTCGCAGAATATAGTTAGTTTCAGGAAGTATATTATTATTAAAAAAGCAGAGTTTCTAAACACAGGTTCTTTGTCCTGACATAAAAAAGAGGTCAGCTGTTAAAATGCTGACCTGAATATCCAGAAAACTCAGGGAGACCGACTCTAAAATCGGTTCAAACCCCTGAATTTTCTTATATTTAACTCAAACATCAAAATTCAACTCAAAAATTAACCTCAGCTTCGCTCAAACCCTTTTCAGGCTCCTGGACAGGAGCATCAAAAAAGGGAATTTCTGCACCGACAAACCAGGTTTCAAGGAAACTCAAGAGATGGTACTTCATGAAAACAGCAAGGGGTACATTGAGGAAAAGAAGGGCTCCGAAGATCAATGCCAGCTCTATAAGTACAAAGGGAATAAGGAGTATCCAGACAAGGGGATCTGATACAAGGGCTGAAAAAAGGAAGTACAGAATCCCATCGGTAATAAGGAAAATCAGCCCTAAAAACAGCATAGTAATCCCGAAAAGAAGAATTGCAAGAATAGCTATTCCTATGCTGAGTAAGAATCTGACAAACCAGTAAACAATAACTTCCTTCCAGCTTTTCCTGAAGTTTGCAAAGACAAGCCCGAAAGCTGAAAGAATCCCGGTGTTCCGGTAAATTGAAAGAGGAATTGCAAGGCTTAAAAAGGAATTGATTGCCACTCCGACCAGGGCCAATATCAGAAGCACAACAATAAACCAGAAAATCCCGCCTATAAGAACAGGCACGGAAACGTCAGAAGGCTCCTCAAGGATGGTGGGAATAAGAGGTAGAAAAGCTATTGCAAAAAACACGAGAAAAACCAGCCCGAGAGCCAGACGCACCAGCAGGAGGTAGAACCCCTTTCCCATAAACTCCCCTAAATAAGCCCAGAACTTAACCTCGTTTTTTACCAGTGACTCCACAAAAACAAACTCCATGATACTGGAGATGTAGGATATGAGTAGAGCCAGGAGCAGAAGAAAGACTATTACTGCAATAATAACTCCCGCTGGTTCCGGAAAGTACATATGGTAAGGGTCAATTCCATTCATCCCGGAAGGAAATCCGGGGATCTGACCCGGTTCGACATAAGGTAAATTGTTTCCGAAATCTTCGGAGTCCATCCGGTAATTGGTACCCGAGCCTCCATAGTTAGAGGCTGCACCACCCAGCAAAAAGATAATGACTGCGAGTTTTACCCATTTCCAGAAATCAAAAGGTTCAAAGAGAGCTTTTTTTGCCCTTAAAAAAGCCCTGTCTACCGCATCTATTGCATACCAGCTCATAAATATAGGATTTTGCTCAGATAATATATAAGTATCCCGAAAATAAGAATTGCAGCATTATAAGGACTGAGATTTCCGGGATTAACTTCGAACCTCAATTAACTTCGAACCTTACTTCTATCTGCCTTGAAATCAGATCTTTTTTACCATTGAGATATGCTCTATGCCAGCTTCAAGGAAAGTATCACCAAAAGCAACAAACCCAAACTTTTTGTAAAAACTTACTGCATGGGTCTGTGCATGAATATTAACCTCTGCTGCTCCAAGTTCAATAGCTTGTTCCAGAAGTTTATCTACAACGAGTTTGCCGACATGTTTTCCCCTGCATTCTTTCAGGACGGAAATCCTTCCTATAAGCCACATTTCCCTCTCATTTAAAAGTCTGCCTGTAGCCACTGGTCTTGAATTTGCATACACAATAACATGATAGGACCTTAAGTCTGCTTCGTCAAATTCCTCGTCCTCGGGTATGTTTTGTTCTTTTATGAAGACCTCTCTGCGGACATTAAAGGCGTCTTCCAGAGCTTCAGAGTTTTTTGCATCAATCCATTCGATTCTGAATAAAGGTTCATGTTTCTTTTCCATCCGGGGCCTCTTTGTTCAATTTCGGTGGTTTCTTTTCCTGCAGGAAAAAATCCAGATTATAAATATTTTTTGGCGCACAATGAAAGGATTCTGGCAGGATTTTGGTAGAATTCTGGTATGCCGTGAAAAGAAAATCTTAAAACACAGAGTGAAAAAACTTTTCAGGAATAAGATTCAGCTGAAGAAAAGACTGTACAGAAGAACACTTATAGCAAAATTGAAGATGCCAGGTAAAAGAATAATTAACGGGCCCGCCGCGATTCGAACACGAGTCAATGGGTATCTTCGTAATAATATTACTTCGAAGCCCATTAGGATATCCTGGCTACCCTACGAGCCCATGGTGCAAGTGTAGTGATAGTAACTACCTATATTAAAGGTTTCTCTCAGAATTAAGAAAAATGGACAGAAAAAGAGAGCAAATTCAAAAGTTCCCCCTGATGAGAATGTTTGTCAAGTGGCACAGGCTAAATAAAATTTAGCATATTGACTGAAGAAAAGAAATTTATAGCTAAATATCAGGTCGAAATTAATAGAAACATCACTGAAATAAAAGAAACACACCACAAACATAACTTTTATATTACAAAAGTTCTTTTAATATATAGAAGTAATTTTCGGCATCATAATATTATACACAATTGAAATATAGACACCAAATATGACCTTATCATAATCAATAAAATTAAATAGAAAGTTCTTTTATTTCAAGCTATTAAGGAATAGTGAATATGTGTTTTAAGTTAGAAAACTACTAAATAATCCTAAAACTGCTAAATTTATTTGAATATTTTCTATAACTTACAATACATTGTAAAACTAATTCAATGTCACCTGATAGTGCGGGAAGTAAAAGGGGCAAAGTACACAAGAGAATGAGGGTTTACAAAAATGGAGAGGGTTTCAACAGGCATAGAGGAGCTGGACAGGAAATTGATCGGGGGCTATCCTGTGAACAAAGCAACCCTGATTACAGGAGTGGCAGGGAGTGGAAAAACTATCTTTGGAATCCATTTCATTCACAGGAACTGCGTTGAAGGAAGAAAATGCCTGATGATCGCAACTGAAGAAACTCCTGAAGATATCATCTACCAGGCAGAAATGCTGGGGCATGATATTAAGCCTTACTATGAGAGCGGGCAACTCAGCATAGAAAACATATTTGAGAGCCGTTCAGAAAGCATAGGGCAGACAAGGTACGGATTTAAACCTGAAAGCCTTGATATTGAACTTCCAAACCTTATAGAATTAATACGTGAAGGAACAGAATGCCTTGTCATAGATAATCTGGGCACTTTTGCCCTGAGAGTTTCCCAAAAAAGGCTCAGGGACCAGTTTGACGGACTGAACTATCTCGTGAGAAAAAAAGGCTGCACTACTCTTTTAATCATGGACGAGTCAGCACACAATTTAACTCACCAGCTTGCCGAGTACTCGGTCTACGGTTCTATTCGCCTGCTGGTAAAAGAGAATGCCTATCTCGGAAAAATGGAGCGCTATCTGTGCATACCCAAGATGCGCAGTACTCCTATTTCTCCCGATATGTCAATCTTTGAAATCACATCTAAAGGGATCAAGATTCATGAACCCAAGGGAGGAAGCCTTGTTGAATGAGAAAAACAAACCAAAAGTCCTGATTGTAGATGACATGAAGGAAAATATAGAACTGATGGAAGCCTACCTTGCAGTTGAACCTTATGAAGTTATCTCTGCCTATGGCGGAAATGAAGCACTTCAGAAAGTTAAGGACGAAAAACCGGATATTGTGCTTCTGGATGTTATGATGCCTGAGATCAACGGCTATGAGGTCTGCAAAATTCTCAAGGAAAATCCCGAAACCCAGTTCATTCCTGTCCTGATGCTTACAGCCCTTTCGGAACTTGAAGACCGGATCAGAGGGATTGAGGTCGGAGCTGATGATTTCCTTACAAAACCTATAAACAGGCTTGAACTCAAGACCCGAGTAAAATCTCTGCTCAGAGTCAAGTGCCTTCACGATAGATTGGTTGCCGACCGCGACAGTCTCGAAATAAAGAACAGGGTACAGAGTATCCTTACATCCGTAATTCCGACCCTTCTCCAGTCTGTCTCAAATGAGGAAAAAAAGGTTATAATAAATCAGATGACAGGCATGGTAGAAAAGACACTTTTTGATCTGTACCATTTTGAAGACAGAGAAATGGACCTGGCTTACGCAGGGAATGTCTGCGCCGAGATAATGAACCAGATGGGTGGAACCTTTTCATCGACCATGGGTGAAAATGAAAACCTCTGGGTAGTCAGGGGAACAAAATGCCCCTGGAAAGGAGAAGAAGCCCGCAAAAACCCCATCCTTTGCACACTGACGAGGAAGATTTTTTCAAACATAACTTTGAAAGTAGATTCGGCCTGCAGTCTCGAGGCTCTAAAAACCATCGGAAATAGGAATGACTGCTGTGAATTTATCATAAAAGCAGCATAACCTTTTTTCACATTTTTACCCAGTTTAATTGGTCCTCCTGGGGACAGCGGACTGTTGCACTTGCAGTGCAACTCCCGGAAAATCTCCGATTTCCTGTGATCCCGAGGCCCAATTCGGGTAGCTGATCATTTGAGGGATGGTTTCATGCCTGAGATTACTCTAATTCCCTGCGGAGTAACGTCAAACAGGGAATACTTGACCGGAACTGGAGTATTTCTCATTTTTTCAATGTAGAGATACTGCTTCGTTTTTCCAGAACTGAAATTTTCCTGTGTTATGAGTCTCATCAACCCGAAAACCATGTAACCTGTAAGCTTGTGAGTCAGCTCGTAAGAGTCCTCATCCATTACAAAGAGGCCTGTACATCCATTTTTCAGGAGAATAATGCAGATCGAACTGAACTCATCTGCAAACTCCCTTATCTCGTGATGTATAGCCATTACTCCAATGTTGTCAATGACCACAACATCAACTTCCGAAGACATGGAGCTCAGATATTCGATTATATCCGCATCCACGGCACAGAGCCCTTTTCCGAATTTTGAAACGCTTTTGAGCTTGTTAATCTTGTCTTCGAATATATTCCTGATACTGAGCTGGCCGTTCTCAAGGAAAGGCTCCAGATTAAGATTGAGGCCACGGGCCTGAGTAAGTATATCTTCAGTAAGTTCTCTGGTAAGAATAAGTATGCATTTTTTGCCTTCCTGGCAACTCCTGTGAAGGAAATGAATTCCGAGGATGGTTTTTCCCGAACCCGGAGGGCCCGTGACCAGAATACTCTTTCCTTTAGGATACCCTCCCTCCATCAGCAAATCCAGCCCTTCTACTCCGGTAGACAAACTCTCCATACTATCACATACTCTCCATATTATCACATATATAAGCGTGGTAAGTTTCTTTTAAATGAGAATAATTTCTCATTAAATATAAGAAGTTAATCTTTCACTTACTATAAAAAGTAAGTTTCTATTTTATTATATTCTGTTTCAACCAATATATTTGTTCCTGAAAAAAAGTAGAAAGTTCTCCGAAAAGCAGGTATCTGTAAAGATTGCAGGAACAGGTAGTTACAGAAACAAATAGAGTTACAGAAACAGGGAATTAGAGGAACAGGGAATTAGAGGAACAGATAAAAAAGACTTTTTAATCAAGATATTTCTCCTTAAACTCCGAGATCTGCTTGCTGCTTCCCACAAATGCAACTATGTCTCCTGCCCGGAGTACCGTCTGTTTATTAATAGTAATAGTAACAAGGCCTCCACGCTCAATGCCTATTACAGTGCACCCGATCTTTTTTTCGAGGTCCAGGTCTTCTATTGATTTTCGGTCAAAAAAAGAGCCTTTCTCAATATGGTACTTTTCAATTTCTATGCCTTCGTAAAGCATTATATCTTCATCGATCCTGCAGACTTTTCCAATACAATTTGCGCTCATTTTGGCCAGCATCTGTCCTGCAACTATGGAAAGAGACCCAACATAGTCCGCTCCTGCTTTATAGATCTTATCGATTGATTTTACGGAGTTCGCTCTTGCCACAATTGTAGCTTCGGGGTTGAGTCCCCTGGAAATCAGGGTTGCGAAAATAACATTGGTATCATCATTCAGGGCTACAAACACAAAAGATGCAGTTTTTACTCCAGCTGCGATCAGGACCTCCTCATCCGCCCCGTTGCCCACAAGATGTTCAAACTCCACATTCTCAAAAACTTTTTCATTGGAGTCCACAACTACAAAACGGAACAGTCCTCCGGAGAGTTCACTCACAATGCTCTTTCCAACGTCTCCGTATCCGAGTACCACCAGATGCCCTTTTGACTCCATTATTAATCCCTCATCTATTGAATTTATGATGCCTATAAAAGCTGTATACTTCAGGCTGGCAATCAATGAGTAAGTTTCTTCAGTTTTGAGAGCTCCTCAGGAGTTCCCACAGCCAGCAGGACAGAATTGCCCCGGATGATATCATCTTCTTTAAGGTTAAAAGAGAGGGCTCCGCTTTTCCAGATTCCAACGATTCTTGCATCAGTCAACCGCTGGCTGGAAACTTCTTTAAGGGTCTTGCCTATAAGAGGGCTCTTGAGGTAGATCGGAAATTCCGTAACGTGCACTCCTTTGAAAATTTCAGTCGTCCCTGTCACCCTGCTTACAAGCCTGTCCATTGCTTTTTTTCCGATAAACTGCCCGAATATCGATTTCGGAGAAACAACAGTGTCTGCACCTGCGTATTTCAGGTATTTTGAATTGGACCTATCCTCAACGATGGCAATAATATTGAGGTGCTGGAACTCCCGAGCGGTTAGCACGATGTTTGCATTTCTTTCATCGGACTTGTTGGCAATAAGGATCCTGGCTTTTTCAATACCTGCATTCGTAAGTGCCTGCCTGTCACTTGGAGTCCCGAAAATGCAGGGGATATCCCTGTAAACAAGTTCTTTGATTATTTCTTCCTCATCCTCAATTATTATAAACGTTATCTCCTGCTCTTCCAATTCATCAATAAGGGTTTCTACCAGCTGGTTGTACCCACAGATGATGATATGCTCTTTCATGCTGGAAGGGACTTTCCTGGGCATCCTGAACTTGATCACCCTGTCCATCCAGGGAGCAATAACATAAGTTGCAAGAAAACCTGAAATCAGAATAATTCCCATGACCTGTACGACTATGGAAAAGATTCTTCCCGAAAGCGAGGCGAAGACCACATCGCCGTATCCTACCGTTGCAATGGTAGTTGTAGCCCAGTAGATAGCTGTGATAGCGTTTGCATTTTCGGGCTGGTTCTCAAGAATCATAAGATATTTGAACAGCAGAATATAGATGGAAAGCAGGAGCAAAGCTGCAAGTTTGTATGCCAGATTAGGCCGTTTGCGCATGATTTTTCGAAACTTTGATCTGCGGCTCGTCTTTTTTCTACCCGAAGAAAACATTTTTAGCGCCCTGCCTTAGTTCTTCTGCTGAACTAGGTCAAAATACCTTATAATCTTTATTAATATCTCTATGTGTTCATAGAATTTAGCTTGAAGGTTCTTTGAGAACTTATTCTCGCCCGAATTGCGTCTCGCCCGAGTTTCGCTTCGGCACCCGAGTTTCGCTTCGGGATCACAGGAAATCAGAGATTTCCTGGGAGTTGCACTGTAAGTGCAACAGCACGAGGTTCTTTTCGCTGCGCTCAAGAGGACTAATTTATGGGTTTTAGCGGTTATTTTTGGTCAAGAGGACTAAAGAAGATTAAATAACAAATTTTAACCCATAAAACATCATTATATGTATTAAGTCGTTCTTTTCACGCTCGAAGCAAGAGAGCAGTCTTTCAAAGAAAAAAATGAGACGTTGACCCAAAAGTAAAAACAGTGTCCGAAAAAAGACTCATTATTTACTTTTTTTGAAAGTTCCCCCTCCAAACTGGAGGAGATGCTTATGTTTACCTGTAAATTAAAGAGCGGCTTCCTGTGTCAAGGAAAGTATTCTTTCAGCCAGGGGGTATTTCTCAATGTATTTTTTCTCTAATTGCGGTGTCGTTTTGTCGGGAGTTTTTTTATCTGGTTGATGGGTGGCAAAATTCCTTGCTGCGCAGGGAGAGAAAAACAAAAGATCCAGTCTGAGTCTGGATATTCTGAATAATAGCAACTGATTAATCAGGGACCACCAGAATTATCAGGGGCCACCAGAATTAAAAAAGCCAAAAAACGGGAAGAGATTTTAACTTCCCGGCTTTCCAGCAGATTTCCGAATTGAAGGAATTAATTTCGATGCTGTTCTCTGTTTTAGCTTTTCAGATCCACTGGCCTATGAAAGGCCCGAATATCATGAAGAGGAATGATAACAGGATCAACATCGAAAGACTTGCTGTGATCGAATTTGAGACCCTTTCCGAGACTGCTTCGTTCCGTGTAAACCGGTATATGAGCGAGTAGCTATAGTCTCTGAATACATGCCCACCATCAAGAGGCACTGCAGGCAGGCAGTTGAACAGGCCCACGTAAAAGTTCAGCCAGCCAATCCAGAGCAGGGAATTTGCAATCCAGAAAATTCCGACTCCCAGGGGCTCTGCCCATCCAACCGGATGGTAGAACTGAGCGATTGTGCCTGAAAAGCCGCGGAATCCCTCACCTGCAAATCCGTATATCGGAAGCCCGAAAAGGATAATCCAGCCTACTGGTTCGTCCAGAAGGGAAGGGATCTGCTTTAGCGCTTCAAGATAGAATTTTGCCTGGGGCATCCAGATGGAAATTCCGAACATCGGGCACTCCAGGTTTCCTTCATTCCCGTACATCACTCCAAGGAAGCCACTTTCACCACCCGAGGGGTGAGGAGCCAGCTGGACATCAAAGATAGCTGTGCCATTTTCGGTAAGGGCACCCGTATAATTTGCAGAGGGCAACGTCTCTACCTCTATAGTCTGGTTTGCCCTTGTCCCTTCCATAAAGTCAATGAAACTTGCAATGCTTCGCATTCTTGTATCGTTAATCCGGAGCATTGTCATTCCGGTCTCGATTCCTGCAGCCTCTGCAGGACTTCCTTCTACAATCCCTCCTATAGGCACTCCACTGAAACATTTCTCCGGAGAAGAAGGAACTTTTAACTCATAGACTGAAACGACACTGTCTTTTGAGGCATGGATGCGCAAAGAGTCTCCGGGTTCAACTGTCTCGAGATAGGAGAGAAGGTCCATGCCTGTGGTTATGTTTGTGTCATTAACCTGCGTGATTACCATGTCTTTCTGAAGCCCTGCAAGCTGAGCTGGAGAATTTTCGTTTACGCCTACGATCATTGCATCACTGAGAGGAGCAATTGCCCCCAGCACAGGCCCGAAAAAGAGCAGTAGAGCGACAAAAGCAACGCAGAAATTAGCCATAACTCCGGCAGCAAGGATACGGGCTCTCTGGTTTCTTGTGGCAATTACTGCTGGTGCAGGATTTGTTTCTTTGTGCCTGGAAACATCTATTTCCCCGTTTTGTTCCTCTTTTAGCTTTTGTTCTTCTTTTTCTCTCTGCTCCCACTCTTTGATTTCCTCAATCGTCGCCGTTAGCGGCAGCTCTTTTTTTATTTCCTCTTTCTTGCCAAAGAGCTGTTCATCATCAGGTTCTGCAAAACCCCCTATCGGGACAAGGGCAAACAGGATTCCCATGGATTTGACTCTGATCCCTTCAACCCTGCACAGAATTGCATGGGAAAACTCGTGCACTACAAGAGTAACTACGAGGGCAATCACTCCCCAGGTAAAGGGAATAAACTCATTTACACCCGGAATCAGCAGGATATTCCTGGGTGCATTGTACTTTCCCGGCTCCGGAACTGTATTGTTCAGAAACGAGGTATAAAGCGCAAGGTCCGAAATAGCAATGACCAGGAACATGGCAATCATGCCTGCAAACATCATAAGGATTCCAATGTTTGCGAAAATCCTCCAGTAACGTCTCGGGCGGGCAAGAATATCCAGTAGTTTAAGACCCTTTGTTGTCCTGATCATGAGGATCGGAAGAGGCCCGAAAGTGCTTATGTTATACTTTTCCAGAATACCCTTTCTATCAAGAAAGGAAATAAGGAACCAGTACATTAAAAAAATACCAAGTGCAATGCTTGTGCCACTCAAGGAAATTCTCCAAAATAATTAAGCTGAACCATTTATAAGCTTTGAATTGTGAATGTTAATCGTTTAATATTGACGATTAACTGTTGATAGATTATAACTGTATATAGAACATGCCTTCAATAAAGAAGTTAGCGCCAGCAACCTTTGAATGCAGTTTATAAATCCCGGGCTATCATTTTAAGCAATAGTCAGGGGAAATGCATACATTCAATTTATTAATGCTGTTAAACCCGGTTGTATATCTTATTATAAAAATGTTTTAGTTCGTCTTTACATAGCATGAGATCCAATTTCTTAATAACACCTTTTTTGAAAATGCCCGTCTCGAAAAATGCACAAAATAATACATCCTAATTATATAAGAACCTATATGGAATTACAGCTTTCAGTTTGCCGGAAAGGTAATTTTAAAGGTAATTTTTATGGTCAAAGGCAATAGATAATAATTGCACGAATAATAATATTCAGTATATCCAGCATATTTGTGGTTATAATAACTTTGTATGAGGTGCCTGTTACATGCTTGGGATCGTATACATCACTGTCGGAGATATGAAGAATGCATCAGAAATCGCAAGAGAGCTGGTTTCAAGAAGGCTTGCAGCTTGCGTAAACATGTTTCCTGTATCTTCAATCTACAGATGGAACGAAAATATAGAGAAGCAGAATGAGATCGCAATGCTTGTTAAAACTGACTCTTCACGCCTTGATGAAATAATCAAAGTCGTGAAAATCCTTCATACGTACGACCTGCCTGCCATCGAATTCTGGGGAATTGAAGGAGAACAGGAGTACCTCGACTGGGTCCATGTAAACAGTTCGTGAGGGAAACCTGAAGGTCTCAAAACTTGAAGCCGGAAGCCGGAAAGTCTGAAACCGGAAATGAGATGAAAATATCTGCAAAACATCCCCCATACTCAAAAATTAGCAGGATTAGTCTATTTACAGGATTAGCTTTATATGTTAGTTGTAACTTTACCTATTTGGATTCCGAAAAGCGCGGGAGTAACCAAGCGGTCAACGGTGGCAGACTCAAGATCTGTTCGTGCAGACGTTCAGGGGTTCGAATCCCTTCTCCCGCACCAAACTCATTATGATTTTCTCATTTTCTACTAAGTTCTATAAAGTTCTATTTTGCTTATTTTCTATTAAGTTCTATTTTGCTTAATTTCTCTAATCCTATCTCATTGGTCATCGGTTAAGGAATTTTCTTGCCCTAACGCTATCGATTTTGAATCAGGAGCCGGCCTTGAATTTTGGCCTATTTACATGAAATCGATATCCTGTTCCAGCCCATAAATTGATACAATTTTTAGCCCCCTCTTTACTTCGTTACTCAGAGAAAGCTTGTAATTCCTTCCTTTCTTTAATGCCGTAATTTACAGTTATCCCCACTAAAAGTACAG